>JAGVOR010000181.1 GCA_020052635.1 Candidatus Omnitrophota bacterium | reverse complement strand
TGAACAGAGCGGACACAAGGAATCTTTTTAAGGAGAAATTCCACCGCATACGGGTTCTGGAAATTGTGAAAATGGCAGACATCCGGAGAGTGCCGGCCGATAATTTCCTCAAGGCGCGGGATCGCCTGCCTGGCCAGCTCCGGAACTCCTGTCTGAAAATAGACAAAAAATTCAAGATGCGGACAGGCGTACTCGATCCGCTTTCCACTCGGGCGCTGGTGCGGGTTATCGTTAAACACCACAATATTAGTGTGGCCTTGCTGCTCTAGCGCACCGAGCGTATCAAAAAGAAGTTTTTCGGCTCCCCCAATAGGGATATACCAATCACAAATATGAAGAATATTCATCGTATGGAAATTTTTGTTTAGGGTTCCACTTAAACAGCAGTTCTTTTTTTACCCTTAAAAATCTCAAATTAAGCCGTAATTTTTGCCTAGCCTTATTTACATAAACCTTAAGCTTTGCGTTTTGCTCTATCTTTTTTTGAAAACGTTGCCGCAGGCTGACCATTAAACCTGGCATCTTCCCCCCTCCATTACCCCACCCAAATTGAGTCCGTTTTTTGGCTTCTCCCATACTCTCTTCGCTCTTACCCGCCAACTGAATCTTCTGCTCAAACGTAAAAACCTTTAATGAAAAATTTCATTTCTTACTTTCTGGACGAAATCATGGTTTCATAAACGGAGATTAAATTATTTAAATGCACTCTTTGAGAAAATTTTTCCTCAAATAATCTCCTGCCATTATTTCCCATTTCTGCGGCCAATCTATTATTTGTTAAAGTATCCTCGACCTTTTGCGCCAAAACCCGGACATTACCTCTCTCAACAAGATAACCATTATATTTATCCCGCAGCCAATGAGAAATACCACCGGTATGATAAGCTACTACCGGCACGGAACAGGACATTGCCTCCACCCCCACCAAACAGAATGGCTCCGGCCACAAAGAGGGTATAACGGCAACCGAAGCCTGTGAAAAATATTCTTTCATCTCATTCCGGTTCAAGAATCCTGTAAAAACCACCTTTTCCTTAAGCCCCATAATTTCGGCCAAGTTCTCACAGTCCTCTTTCTGGGGGCCTTCACCGACAATAAAAGCCTTAAAATCACAGGAGAGCATTTTAAGCATGTGCATAAAATGAATTACCCCTTTTTCTTTGGTCAGCCGGCCGGCAAAAATTATTGTCTGACCGTCATTTTTCGTCCTGATTCCCCAATCTTCCGCAAAGAGCGAAACGACCTCAACTCTGGACTGCGGGAATCCGTTATAAAGCAGCACCTCTTTCATATAGGGGGTGGCAACTAACAGCTTCCGGAAATTTTGCATTGCCGCCAGGTTTCGGCATTTGGTCTTAAATCTCCATAAGTCCATAATGCTGAACCGGGAAATACACCGGTTTTTAAAACAGCTTGCCCCTAAAGGGTATCCGCAAATATTATCCGGGAGCATTTTTAATACCGTATTGCAACAATTAAAAAAATCATGCACCGTCTGAATAACCGGCGCATACCTGCCCAGAAAACGATACTGCCGGGGGTAATGCGTATTATTCAGATGGATAATATCAGGCTTTTCTTGTGCTACAATAAATTTCAAACGGTTAAGGTCCTGCTTGATTTCCCTCTGGTGCGTCTTTAAATAGCAGGTATTCTCTTCTAAATCCAGGTTGGGCAGGTAAAACCCCCGATAGTTACCGGCTTCAATCTCCTTTTTCCTGCCGCTTTTAGTATAGACCGCGATAACCTGGTGACCTTTTTCGATTAACCCGTCTTTGATCAGTTTAAAATAAGTTTCCACCCCGCCAAATAAATCATCATATTGATTCTGCAACAGTATTTTCATACTAAAATCACTTTGTCCGAAAAATAAATTTCTTTGTTTTTGTTTTGGCCTGAAAAACCAATATCTCCATCCACAATATTAACACCTTAACCCCCTTAATAAAAACAACGAAGGGGCGGCTAAGAGAAAAAAACATTCTTCGGGTCGAGGCTAAAACAGACTGCGCCTTCATTGCATAAGCACGCCAGCGGCCCATTGATAAAGGATCCAATACCTTATGTCTTAGGAAATCGGCTCCCGGATTAACTGAATACCCGATAAGCAATTTAGCTCCAGAAAATATTAAAAAAGAAGAGGCCAATTCAGCCGGAAAAAATAAAACATCAGCTTCGTTTAAAATCCTTTCAATAACGCAGCCTTGCCCCTGAGGCATGATTAATTCCTGCAATGTAGAATCTGATTTTGACGTCACATAATCAGCCGTATACACGGCGCTGGAGCTAAAAGCCGCTTTGGAAATAAACGCCAGCCCGCTTTCGATCTTCCCGCAAGGCGTTTTTTCCCACTGCGGGGAATGGCTGAATGGCAAAGCTATTTCATCTTTGTAAACCACCCCATTTTTAGTCGAACAGCCTCCGGGAGAGCTATTTTTAAGCCGGGCGGCAAAATATCGCCGGGGGGTACTATCCCATTCCAACGGAGGCGGCAAGATTTCATCACGCACATATTCGCTGCTGATCTTTTTTATGCTTTGCATAAATAATCTTCTCCTGGGTAGATCCAGAATAACCTGCCGAGAGGGATCCTGCATTAACCCGATGAGAAAGCTAAAACAGCTACCTTGGGCATCAGCTTTAAGCAGATATTTATCGGCAACCTGGGCTGGTACCTGTTCGGTTTTTATTTTTAGAACCTTTGCCTCTTTACAATTGGTGGTTAAATTCTGAGCTACCGCCTTTGAATCATCTTCTATTAAAACAATTCTTGCGATCAGGCGGCCGAACCTGTTCTGGAAATAATTTTTTATGTCGATAATTTCTTTTTCACCAGCGGCCCATTCTTGATTTTCAGCTAAATGTATACACTCTTGCAGGGTTTCTTTGCTGAGCTTGTCCGTCTCAAACGGTATTTTTAAATTATTCCCGAAATGATACGTCCCTTTTATATCTGTCAGTAATCTGCCTTTTTCTTTGACCAGTTGGCTGATCTTGGTGCCGGGATAAGGGATGAGGATATTATACTTAAAGTCTGAAAGCCCCAGACCCCTCTGAAACCTAACCGACCGCTTGGTGCTTTCTGAAGAATCCCCCGGCAGGCCAACGATAAAATAGCCCACGCATTTTATTTGCGCTTTTTTAATCATTTTGACCGCTTTAACAATATCCGATAATTTCTCACCTTTATTAATATTATTAAAAACACTTTCATCTCCGCTTTCAATGCCCAGGGCAATGCTGGTGCAGCCTGCTTTCTTCATCAGATTAAGCAACTCCTGATCTAATCCATCGGCCCTTAAACCATTATGGCACCACCAGCTTAAATTTAGTTTTTTCTTGATTATCAACCTGCATATTTTTTTAGCCCTTTTAACGTCCAGCGTAAAATTATCATCCATGATTTCAAAAAGCGACATCTGATAGGCCTCTTTGGCTTGCGCCAACTCACTCACTACATCTTCCGGTTCCCTCCCCCTCCATTGCTTGCCAGAGATCAAGCCCACGCAGCAGAAGATACACCCGTACGGGCAGCCGCGGCTGGTCAGCAAAGGATACCTGAATTCAGTAAAATCAATATCTTTTGCGGCTTCGAAAACAGGAAAAGGGATCTTGGATATATCCGGATGCCTATAAGCGGTATTCAGGATTAAATTGCCGGACTGACGATAAAAAATGCCGCTGATTTTGGAAACATCCTGTTGAGCATTTTGGATATTTTTTATCAATTCAACAAAAGAAGCCTCACCCTCTCCGATCACCCCCAGGTCTATTTCTTTATTTTCCTGGAGGAATTCTTTCCCGCAAAGCGTAATATGCGGCCCCCCGGCCACATAAGTAATCCCCGGAAAAACATTTTTCAGCCTGCTGATAATCTGGGCGGAAACATTCGCCGTGGCGGTTTTTACGGATATCCCGATAACTTGTGGAGCATAATCCGAAACGATTTTTTGAATCCGCTCATTGGAATAAAGATGGTTGTTCATATCCAATATCTGGACATCAAAACCCGCGCCGCGCGCAGCTCCCGCAAGGTAAGCTAACCCTAAACTCAGACTATGCTTCTGCCATCCCGGAGGGTCAATTAATAATACTCTCATAAGATCCTGACTAGGCTAATCTACATAATAAACACATTGGTTCTCGGAATTACTCAAGACCGTCATTAATCTGGCCTTTCTCTGCCTGGCATTACCTTGTACCTGCTGATGAGAGGCTAAAGTTATTGCTAAGTTAAACCTGCCCAGCAACAGCTTGGCGTACAATTTAATCATCCCCGCAACTGACTTAGGCTCATTTTGATAACAAAGCAAGTCCGATTCAATTTGATAAGGAACCAATTTTTCATGGTCTTGCTTTAATAAACTAGCAAATAAATAAACAGAGGAATTCGGGTATTTATTTTTTATAATCCTGGCGGCTTCTCCCGTATCTTCTATAGTAACCTCCGGAGATTTAACCAGAAGAATTTTTATCTTTTGGTCAAGCCTGACGGTTTTTTCCAAATCGCTTCTGCTGATCATTAAAGCCTGCTTAGCCTCATCAAGCTGGGCTTCTTTTTGATTTAATAAAGTTTGCTGTGCTGCTAATTGCGCGTCTTTAGATGCTATCCTGCTTTGGGCTTGCCTCAACTGTTCCTCAAGCCGGACATTTACAGAGCCCAGCTCGTTGAGTGAAGTCTCTTTTTGGGTAAGCAGGTTATTTTTAGCTTCCAAATCCGCGGAGGCTTTCTGCAACTGCTCCTGCAACCTGAGCGT
>JAGVOR010000088.1 GCA_020052635.1 Candidatus Omnitrophota bacterium | reverse complement strand
TCCGCCCCAAATAATTAATTGATTTAAGCGGGGCCTGCTCACCATTGGTATAGATGCCGATTAAAGGGGTATCTTGGCCGAAGATCTCTTTGATCATGCAGAGTTCGATATCGTCCTGTTTGCCCAGCATAGAAAATCTTGCCGCGGATTCAAAAATAATTACAAATTTTACTTTTTGGCCCCCCAGGTTCCTTTTTGCCTCTTCACATGCCGTTGCCGTAGCTTTAAGTCTTGAGTCTTCGGTGCTGATCATCAGTCTGATTTTACTGTTGGGGGGAATTTCCCCTTGAGCGATCAGGGAGCCGTCATTCTTAATAGCAATGATATTGCGCAACAGGTATTCTTTTTCTCCCGGCAGATGAATGCCCAGCGGATAATAAGTCGATATATGTTTGAGTTCTTTGGCTAATTCGACAATGTGTTTTCCGAAATATTCTTCATAAAGCTTTATGGCCGGAACGGAGTCGATTTCCTGGATTACATTACCGCTTGAAGCAGTGATGCAGCGCATTTTACCTAAAGCCAGCCAACCGTGTTTTATCCCTAAGCCATAACTGAATTTACCACCGAAAAGTATGCCGCTACAAGAATCTTCCAATATCTCTTGATTGAGATATTGATATACTTTAGAATTTTCGAAATTATCGGAAGTTGAAGCTCCGATCAGCGGAAAACTTCTCCCTAAGCTTTCCTGCAGTCCGTTAATTAAATGTGTGCCTTCGGTGGTTAACTTATCGGACAAAATGATACTTAAGCTGCGCGGTACATTCCGGAAACCGAATAACAATTTATCCCCAAGTTCTTTGCCGGCTAAGTTGGAGTCTTTTTTGCTGATCTCTTTGACCGCTGCAACATTAAAAAAGGTTTGTTGATTTAAGACCAGTAAAAGTACGGCCAGGCCATGCTTGGATACTCCTTGGTTTGTCATAATCCCCGGGCTTGAGCAGCCTAGGATAGGCGTTTCTCCCAGTAAATTATTTACTACTTTTAGTATTACAGGGTCGGCAAGCTCTGTCGAGGTGAAAATAATCGCCAGACTTACTGGATCGGGTTCTTCTCCTAATGCAATGATCGCTTGCGTAATTGCTTCGTTGGTGGCTAGAACAGGGTCTTTGTGTTGGCTGAATCCGGTGCTTACTTTCATGAGCTTCAGTATATAGCGCAAATATAGGGGGGTCAATAAAATTCTCCGCCAGCCTAGCCTGTTTACCGTTTTGTGCGGCGTCGGTATCGCGATGTATCCTGGCTAAAAATGCCGCGATTAAACTTGTTGACTAAAAAAGCGGTTATAGTAAAATAACTTGCAAACATTTTGGCCCCATCGTCTAGCCTGGTCCAGGACGTCAGGTTCTCAGCCTGTAAACACCGGTTCAAATCCGGTTGGGGCTACCAAAAGCTTTCTCTTCATCATAAAGGAGGCATAAAGCCCTGATTGCTCAAAACCAACCAGTGTTTTATTTTGTTTCTAGATTCTGAAGATTACGGTGTTTGTGTTCAGGGAACCCGGACATTACCCGTTGTATCCTAAAGACAACATTTATCTAATTAAAACAACATTCTAGCTGCTGAATTGTAGGATAGGCTAAGAGACTAAACAGATTATACTCTAACACTATATTTTACAGTTAGTTATAACTACTCTTTTTTAGATATATTGGCACGAAAATTGCTCCTTGTAGAATGTCGGTAAAAGTTTTTGCAATTTTAAACATTTAAAATGGAGGCATAAGATGCGAAACGCAATTATAAAAATTTCATCTTTATGTATAATATTTGTTGCTTGTTTGGTTTGTTTTGTGGACAAGGAAGCGAGCGCCTTTCCGGTTACGGATTTAACATTCGTTGATGGATTAAACGAGCGTTGGGGTTGGAGGTTTTATGTTGGAACTTCTGCTAATGAGGGAGGCGCCGCTGGCGAGTGGCAAGCTACAGCAGATGGCAGCACTACTATGGGTTATTTCCTTAATCCTTGGGCTCAGAATATGGTGACAGGTACTTACAGCGGCCTATCCTCAACATTAGATACCTACAGAGCTGCTTGGTTGATAGATCAATTCTCGGTCGGCTTGGGCCGGAACTGGCAACCTGCCGGATACAGTGGATATAGCACGACTGATGGCCGAACCGCCTTGGCCTTTGCGATATATGAAGTATGTATGTCCGCGGATACCGATCTAAGCCTGTCTGACGGAAATTTCTATATTTTACCTGTTACAGCTGGTGACCCAGCCCCAACAAGGGCCTTGACGCTTGGACAGGCATACCTGAATGCCCTTTCTACGGCCTCACTTAATTTGGCCTATCTTGACAACAACTATGATGTAATTGCGGCCGATCAGACTAATCCAAACTGGACCGGGTATGGTTTTGCTAATTTAGTTGTGCCGACACAAAATCCGAGTGCCGTACCCGAACCCGCTACGCTGCTACTTTTTAGTATAGGTGGTATAACTACTGCGTTATTAAGGCGGAAAAAGAAACTCTCCTAAAAGTTTTTATTAAATAGATTCTTAGGGCTGGACTTAACCGTTCAGCCCATTTCTATTTTGTCCTTGTCGATTCCCTCCAACATAAACTATCCGTCTTTACATTAAAATAGAAATTAGGGTGAAAGAATGGGGTTAAGTCTAAAAGGAATAGGCTTAAAAGTCTTCCGTTGGAGCTGACCATGGCAACTCATTTTATTCGTTCGGACATCAAAAATCACCGAGGGATATTATCTCTAAATTCGAAAATTTGTTGAAATAATAAATTATTACGGCTATAATACACTAGCCTAAATAAGAGATATCTTGTTGTAGCCTTACGGTCAAGGGCTATTAGAGTTAATTCGAGCGCTGCATGTTTTTTGGCGGTATTCCTCAATACAATAAGGCATGTTCAAAAAAAATTCACTTCTGCAGAAAGTTCTCCTTGTTTTATTCGGTCTCTGCCTGGCTATAGTAATTATTGAAATAGGTTTGCGTTTAGGTGGTTCTACAATATTGCATATCCAGGAGTATAGAAACCGGCAAACGATTAAAAAACAAGGTTCATACCGGATTATGTGCTTGGGGGAATCTACCACTCAGAATCAGTATCCTGCCTACTTAGAAGCAATTCTTAACCAGAGCAACCTGAATATTAAATTCAGCGTGATCGATAAAGGGGTAGCGGGTATTCGTACCACTGAAATTTTATCTAACCTAGAGACTGATCTTGATGCATATCAGCCCGATATGGTTGTCGCGATGATGGGAATTAACGATGACGGCAAGCATATGCCTTATGATTCTTCTGCCGTTTCCGGATCAGAACCAATTTTAAAATCTTTTAAAATATATAAATTAGCTAAACTTCTTTGGCTGCGCATAGTAAATAAATCCAAGGAAATGCGGAGTTTTGCGTTAAAAAGCGGTAAGTTAAAGAGCCAAGAGCCGCTTAACGGGGTTTTAGGCAATCAACCTAAGAAGCCGGCAGAGGCCGGTTTGCCTAACAACTTTGAATATAGCCCAACAGGATATCTCTATAGGGATAAGGAAAGATCCGCTGAATTGGAACAATTATGCAAGAGAAATATCGAGCTCAAACCTAATGACCCTGGCGCGTATATTCAGTTAGGCTGGTTTTATGATGACCGGCTTAAACATTCAGAAGCCGAAGAATTGTTTAAGAAGGCGGTAAAGATCAACCCTTATCAGGACGCCGCCTATCTTCAATTAGGTTCATTTTATAGAAGGCGGGAGAGATTTTTTGAAGCGGAGCAAGCGCTCAAGAAAGCCCTGGCCATTAACCCCTCTAACAGCGATACCCTCGATGAATTGGGATTACTTTACAGTCATCAAAAAAGATTCGCTGAAGCAGAAGCTTTATTTAATAAAGCCGTTGACCTTAATCCGGACAGCGAGCTATTCTGCGGAAGGCTGGCGCTTATTTATTCTGAAAGTGGCGATACAGAGAGGTTCAAATTATACACAGAAAAGGCCAACCGTTTAAGGTCCGGGTATTATGATCTTAAGACGGCCAATAATTATCATGCGCTTAAGCAAATCTTAGAGAGACGTAAAATAAGATTAGTCTGTGCGCAGTACCCTATGCAAAATATAGGGCCGCTGGAAAAGATCTTTGCGAAAGAAACAAAAGACGGCATTATTTTCGTGGATAATGAGATAGTATTTAAAGAGGCCGTAACAAAAGATGGTTATAGCGAATATTTTGCCGATATGTTCGGCGGTAATTTTGGCCATTGCACAAATAAAGGAAACGAACTTTTGGCCGGCAACATCGCTAAGGCGATATTGCAAGAAGTGTTCAACAAGCCATAAAGCAGCTCCGGTCGAGAAAAGATGTTTTACATTACTTGAAGTAAAAGTGCTTGTGGAGCATTGGAAGACAGAATACAATACAGTTAGGCCGCATAGTTTATTGAATTACCAGCCACCTGTTCCAGAGGCTATTAAGCTGGGAAATGCGGTTGCTCTCCCATAAGAACTGGTAAAACTAATGGGGGCAGGTTAGTGGTGTATATCGAGAATTAGCCCCAGGAAGATGTGCAGGCATTAACCCAAACCCTCTTGGGTTTTAAGAAGCTTACCGAACCGGATCATGGCCAGACCCTGATTTAAGAAGACCTAGAGCTGAAAGTGAGCTTGGGATATTATGATCTCAAGAAGATCGAGCGGAAGGATGGTAAGTATAAATGATCAAAGGGAAAATGATAGTTGTTGTTCTGCCGGCTTATAATGCCGAGCAGACTCTGGAGAAGACGATTGCCGAGATCGACCGCAGCATCGTCGATCGGATTATTTTAGTTGATGATGCCAGTAAGGATGCCACGGTAAATATCGCTTCGAAAATGGAGGTTTTAATTTACCGGCATCAGGTCAATCTCGGCTACGGAGGTAATCAGAAGACCTGTTATAAGCTTGCTTTAGAGCAGGGGGCCGATATTGTGGTGATGCTTCATCCGGACTACCAGTACGATCCACGGTTGATTTTGGCAATGAGCTCGCTGCTGGTAGAAGATGTTTATGATGTCGTCTTGGGGTCACGTATCCTGGGGAGTAAGATCGTTTCCCGGGGGATGCCTTGGTGGAGATGGGCGGGGAATCGCTGCCTTACCTTCCTGCAGAATCTATTGCTAAGAGAAAAACTTTCAGAATATCACACAGGCTACCGTGCGTTTAGAAGAGAAGTCCTGCAAAATCTGCCGCTGGGTGAAAATTCCGACGATTTCATCTTCGATAATGAAATATTATGCCAGGCTATTTTATTTAATTACCGGATCGGAGAGGTTTCTTGTCCTACCCGTTATTTAAAAGAATCTTCTTCTATTTCCTGCCGGCGATCGATTATTTATGGATTAGGGGTACTTAAAGTTACCTTGCAGGCGGTTTTGGAAAAAAGCGGATTAATCAAATGCCGTTTGTTCAGGCGGGACGGGAAAAAATTAAAGGTTTAACCTATAATTAGGAGCCGATGGATAAAGAAAACCGAGGCTGGGTAAAATACTGGAACCAGGATGATTTTTGGAAAAATTCTTTGCTCTGGAGAGTGAATGCGGAGATTTTCTTAAAGCGTGCCATCCGGCTGCTGGGGCTTAAACTAAGCGACAGTGTTTTAGATATCGGTTGCGGAGTGGGATATCTAGAGTTTTTTTTGTCCCCTTTGGTTAAAAGTATCTGCGCCGTTGATGTGGCCCAGCAGTTTGTTGATTTAGCGGCCCGACGTTGCCGTGATTGCGCTAACGTTGAGGTTCGGCGGCTTAGCGAAGATAACTATACAAATTTAGAGGTATGTCCGGGCCCATTTTCAGTAATTCTTTGCGTCAGCGTCTTGCAATATTACCGTAATTTAAGCGAAGTCGAGTCTTTGATCCGTGCAGTCAAAATCCTGGCTGCTCCCGGAGCGCAGATGTTGATCGCCGACTTGCCGGTTGAGCGCAGTAAGATTGGGTTTATCTGGGATGGATTTTGTTCCTGTGTTTTAAGTATCCGCGGGGGTTATTTTAGGGGGTTGTTAGCAACGGCTTATGCCCGGTGGCTGCGCAAAAGCGGATATAAGTCTTGTTATAACCAAACCCCGCAGCTGCTCTTTACCGCCACCAGGCTTAAATCATTAATTCAAAAAACCGGTCTTCGTGCTAAAATAATCAAAGGGAGTTTCTCGGTTTACGCCAATCGGCTTAATTTATTGGTCCAGTTTTAAATCAGCCCGGGGGAAAGATCATTAATTGAAAAAAACCAATTTGTTAAATAACGGTGTAAAAGATCTGTGTTCTGGACAAGGCCAGGCGATTCCTTTATTCAAAGTGTTTATGCCCAGGAGTGTGATCAGGCCGCTGCAAAGAGTCCTTTTTAGCGGTTATATTGGAGAAGGGCCGCAGGTGGAAGAGTTTGAGCGTCAGCTGGCCCCCTGGATGGGCAGTCAAAATGTATTAACCTTGAATAACGGAACGTCTGCTATTCAGCTGGCGCTGCGTCTGGCGAATGTCGGCTACGGCGATGAAGTGATCTCTACGCCAATGACTTGCGTGGCGACGAATGAACCGATTTTAGCCATGGGGGCCAGGATTGTTTGGGCGGATATTGACCCTCAGACCGGCAATATTGACCCGCAGGATGTGGCCAGGAAAATAACGGCTCGAACTAAAGCAATTATTGTCGTCCACTGGGGAGGTTATCCTTGCGAACTGGAGCTGCTGAATAATTTAGCAGCTGATCATGGCATTAAGCTGATTGAGGACGCTTGTCATGCCTTTGGGGCTACCTATCGTGGCAAACCAGTCGGTTCGCTCTCCGATTTTACCTGTTTTTCTTTTCAGGCGATCAAAGAGATTACGACGATTGATGGCGGCGCTTTGGTTTGCCGGTTGAAAAAAGATTGTGACCGGGGCAGGTTGTTAAGGTGGTACGGTATCGACCGTAAAACAAATCGCAAGGATTTTCGCTGTGAGGATGATATCGTGGAATTCGGTTATAAATTCCACATGAATGATGTCACGGCAACCATCGGCCTAGAACAGTTAAAATATGTCCAGGCTAATCTAGAAAAGACCCGGGATCATGCGGCAAAATACAATCAGGCATTTTGCGGTTTAACTAATGTCAAACCGCTGAATTATCGGCCTGACCGGCAAAGTA
>JAGVOR010000078.1 GCA_020052635.1 Candidatus Omnitrophota bacterium | reverse complement strand
TTCATTTTTTAGCCGGGCTAAAGATGAAGACGTTTCTCCGCAAGAATATTTTCAATACGCCCAGGATTTTTCCGTTAAGGTGAAGGCGGCCGCTGCGGATCCGGCTGAGGAAGAGTTGGCCGTCCAACAGCTGGAGGTCGCCAAGGCTTATGTTAAATACCAGGAGCTTTTGAGCAAGGAAGGCCTGGTAGATTTCGGTAATCAGTTTTATTTGAGCTTAGAGCTCCTGCGCCGGCATCCCTTGATCCTAAAAAAATACCAACAGCAATTTAAATATATTTTAGTCGATGAATTCCAGGATACTAATTTTGCTCAGTTTCAGATTGTAAAGCTTTTGGCCCAAGGTTCAAATAATATTACGGTGGTCGGGGATGATGATCAATGTATTTACCGCTGGCGCGGCGCCGCTTACAGTAACCTGGTAAATTTCAATCAGCAATATCCTCAAGCCGAAAAGATCACCCTGATTCAAAATTACCGTTCTACGCAGCCGATCTTAGACAGCGCTTATCAGATGATCCAGAATAATAACCCCGAACGCTTTGAAGTGAAAGCTAAGATTAACAAGCATCTGGTGGGATTGACGCAAAAAGGGGAAAGGCCGATCAGTTTGCAGTTTGATACGCATTCGGCCGAAGCCGATGCTGTAAGTAAGATTATACAAGATAAAGTAAGTCTAGGTAAGTTTAAATATAGGGATTTTTCCATTTTAGTGCGCTCAAACTCCGATGCCCAAAGTTTCATTCAATCACTAAATATGCAGAATATCCCCTGGCAATTTAGCGGTAATCAGGGCTTATATGCGCGGGAAGAAGTCAAGCTGTGCATTAATTTTCTGCGGGTCATCGCCAACCCTTCGGATTCTTTAAGCCTGTATTATCTGGTTAGTTCAGAGATCTATCAAGTAGACCTTTCTGACCTTACTTTGTTCAACCATTTTGCCCGCCGCCGCAACCGTTCGCTTTATTCGGTATTTAACGATCTGGAGAAAATTCCGGAGCTTTCCGCCGCCAAGGAGCAAACTAAAGAAAAGATTAAACAAATCCTGGGTGAAATCGAAAAATTTTTACGTATTTCCCGGGATGAAACTACCGGCCGGCTGCTTTACAGCTTTTTGACTGATACCGGTTACCTGAAGTATTTGACGCATGATGCGAATTTGGAAAAAGAAACCAAGATCCAGAATATCGCTAAGTTTTTTAACCAGGTGCGGGATTTTGAATTAGTAGCTAAGCAGGACCGGGTGATCAGTTTTATTCAGCACCTCAATCTTTTAATTGATTCCGGGGATGACCCGCCGACCGTGGAAGCGGACCTCGACCAGGATGCGGTAAATATATTGACGATCCACAAAGCCAAAGGCCTGGAATTTAGAGTGGTATTTTTGGTCAACCTGGTACAGGGGAAATTTCCTCTGCCTAAACGTTCGCAGCAGATTGAGTTACCGGATGCGTTGATTAAAG
Organism: Candidatus Omnitrophota bacterium; assembly: GCA_020052635.1. GTDB lineage: Bacteria > Omnitrophota > Gorgyraeia > Gygaellales > Profunditerraquicolaceae > UBA6249. The sequence goes on along the minus strand of JAGVOR010000078.1, from coordinate 2,140 downwards.
AAGTATTACCGACCGGTGATTTTCATATTCAGGAAGAGCGGCGGCTTTTTTATGTGGGAATGACCCGGGCGAAGGAGGAATTATATTTAACTAGCGCGCAAGATTACGGAGGCAAGCGCCTGCGCAAGGTCAGCCAATTTGTTTTAGAGGCACTAGGTCAAGAACCCGCCCCGGATACCGGCAAACAAAAGACTTCGGCCATTGAAAGTATCCGGCGCTTTGCTCCGGTAGAGGAACTGGTAAAATCAGCCCTGGCGCCGATTTCAGAAGATAAATTGCTTACCTTAAGCTATTACCAAATTGACGACTATTTAACCTGTCCTTTAAAATATAAATACGTCAATATCTTGCGCGTGCCGATTATGGAACACCATACGGTAATTTACGGCCGCGCGATGCATGAGGCAGTCAGCCAGTATTTATTACGTAAGGTTAAGGGGGAGGATGTGGGGGTGGATGAAATCCTGGATTACTTCCAAGCCAGTTTTGATCCGCAAGGTTTTCTGGACATTAAACATCAGCAGGAGCGTTTACGTATCGGCAAAGAGGCCTTAATTCGGTTTTTTAAAGACGAAGAAAAACGCCGCCTGATTCCGAAATTCATCGAAGAAGAATTTAATTTCGTGATCGGGAAAAATAAAATTACCGGAAGGTTTGACCGGATCGATCTGGAAGAATCCGGTGCGGTGATTATGGATTTTAAGACCTCCGCAATCAAGACCCAAAAGGATGCGGATAAGCGGGTTAAGGAAAATAAGCAGCTGGCTCTTTATGCTTTGGCCTATCAATATCGATTTGGAGCCCTGCCGCAGGCGGTAGAGCTGTACTTTTTGGAATCCGGGATCATCGGCCGGCATAAAATTAAGGAAGATGATTTGGAGGAGGTTAAAGAGGATATCCTGGAAGTTTCCGCAGGGATCCGCCGGCAGGATTATCCGGCTAAACCCGAATATAAGGCCTGTACCTATTGCGCCTACAATCAAATCTGTCCTTGGGCGGTGATCCGCTAATCTTAATTGACAACCCCCCTGATTTGGGCTATATTCAAAAGAAGAGAATGAAAGCGATTATTTCTGTATTTATTTGGGCAGGCAGCACGTTATTAACGATCCTGCTGTTTTTGGCAGTTTTTACCTTAAACATCCTGCTTTTTCCTTTCGATCGGAAAAAGAAGATCACGCATCGGCAGTGTTTCTGGTGGTCTGATTTGTTGATTGCTTTAAATCCCTACTGGAGCCTTAAGGTCCGCGGGCTTGAGCATATCGATTATCGCCAGACTTATGTGATTATCGCTAATCATCAGAGTATGGCGGATATTGTGGTGCTTTATCAGACTAAAATGCAGTTTAAGTGGGTAGCTAAGGCCAGCCTGTTTAAGGTCCCTTTTATCGGCTGGTGCTTGAGCTTGATTAAACATATTAAGCTTACCCGGGGAGATTTCTCCAGCATTAAAGAAATTTATCATACCGCCAGCCTTTGGTTGCGTAAAGATATGTCGGTTTTATTTTTTCCGGAAGGGACCCGCAGCAATACGGATGAGATGGGGGAGTTTCAAAACGGGGCTTTTAAATTGGCGATTAAAGAAAAAAAACCGGTGTTGCCGATCTGCTTGATCGGTACCCAGGCGGCGATTCCCAAGGGTAGCTGGATTTTTAAAACCAAGGTTGAAGCGCAAGTTATCGTACTTGAGCCGATCTCTACAGAGGGTTACTCTGCGGGAGATTTTGTTTTGCTTAAGGATACCGTTCGCGCCAGAATCCAGGCGGCTTTAAATGAGGCAGTGCGATGAAGAAAAAGCATAAGATTATTCTCTGGTGTAGCGTAATTTTTCTGACGTCCTTTCTGGTCCTTAACCTTTTAGCCGGGGTGATCGCTCCCCGGATAATCGAACAGCAGATTCAGCAGAACCTTAAATTGAAAGCGACTGTCGGCAGCGTTAGTTTAAGCCTGCCGTTTGGGATTAGTGTGGCCAAACTTGAGGTCGGCGATTTACTGAGCGTTAAAAAATTGTCATTTTCGCCTAATCTGGTGGCTTTATTATTCGGTAAAGTCGTGATTCATGGGCTAAGCATCGTTGAACCGGTAATCAATATCGAGCAGTCGGCGGACGGTAAATTAAACCTTCCGGTTTTCGAAGCTC
>JAGVOR010000050.1 GCA_020052635.1 Candidatus Omnitrophota bacterium | reverse complement strand
TGCCTTCCGCTCCTCTTTTCATATACACGCCCATGGCAATTAACGCCGCCACCACAAAACCAATCAAAATAACATATTCCAGAGTGCTCTGGCCTTTTGATTTAGCATTAAACATATTTCCTCCTGCCTTGAAGTAAATCCTCATGCCCTAGAATTATTTTAATTTGGAGCCTGAGTTATTTGGTTTCCTGTTCTATTGCTTACATCGCTTCCGCTAATGCCCCTTTCCACGCCGCCGCCTGCGCTAACCGCGGTATACTGCGTACCTTCCCTGGTAGACGTTAGATCAGTACCAGAAGTATAGGTTGGCTCAAACTGTTTATCTACAGTATCCATACCATACATCGTATTATCAGTAGTAAGGCCATCAACTACTATCGGCGCATCGCTGGCATCTCTCATCTTACCCTGAATTCCGCGTTTAACATAAGTTTGCATGGCTACTACTGCGGCGATAACCAAACCGATCACAATCGCATATTCGGCTGTGCTCTGCCCCTTCTTCAGTCGCCTTAACATTTTCTTACCTCCTTAAGAGCTGACACCGCTTATTTTGTTTTTCATCTTATTTGTCAAAATCAACATCCCCTACTTTGTCTTGCATTTTATTGCCTAAATTATCGTAAGAATTTACTAGTTTGGGCTTAAACGCAGCCGCTACCGCAATAATTGCCCCGACTACCGCCGCTAAAATAATCACATATTCCAGTGTCCCCTGGCCCTTGCAAAAGTTCTTCATCTTATCCTCCCTCAGTTATCTCTCTTTGCTATAATAATATAACTCGTTCTTTTCCTGCTTCAGGCGCGCGTTCAACGAACGCATGAGATACGCGGTCATCCCGATTATCGCTAAGCTGACAATAACAATTAATATCGTATACTGGATAAAACTCTGCCCGCTTTTAATGCTTAACGATGCTCTTGTGCATCTCATTGGAATTATTTGCCTCTTATCATTTAACAAAAATTTTTTAACCTAAAACGCCACAGCTAGTTAGCTGACATGGCAGCATTCATTGCCCGCACGACATAAGTAGTCATCGCAATTAACGCTGTGCTCACGATAATAATTAACACCGCGTACTCTAAAAAACTCTGCCCTCCTCTAACCCTGGAGCCCATTTTTTTCCGATCCCCTTTTAATTCTTGCTTGCGCGCCGAATATCACTCCGCCTGATACTGCCCTGCCCCTCCGCCCCCGCCCGAAGTATCCACTCCGGACGCAATACCAGCTGCTGTCGTATTAGAAGTATTGCCATAGATCATATTATAGGTGCTGGCAAAGTTCGGCTTAACTATCGCGGCGATCCCGATAATCGCTCCGACGACAACAGCCAAAATAATTACATATTCTAAGGTGCTCTGGCCGCGTCTGATTTTTAAGATCATCTTCCTATAATAACGCATTTTATTTTTAATAACCTGCTTACTAAAATATTTATTCTCTATTTTATTGACACTAGTTCTATTTAAATATACCACTACAGAATTAAACATTCAAGATTAATTAATCGCTATTTGAAAGCGCTTTCAAACCAGAATATTTTACCTGAAGCGTTACTAATTCGACGCTCATTTAAGCGGCAATTAAGATACTCCAGATCTTTTAAAAACTGATAATCCTGGCTGACCAGAGTCCTGGTCCGGATCTTATCCGGGCTGGTAACAAGTTTTACCGGGATCTTATAGAAATAATCGCTGGCCGCGGAAAAATCTTTTTCCTCGTATTCGCAAGGCAAGAAATGCCAGCGCAGGTAAGCATCCAGCATCTTGATATAAGTGGCGAAGATTTCGGATAGCTCTTTGGTGATCCCTGCGGTATCTAGGCCGAAACTATCCCGGGGAAAGAATTTCTGTTCGGCGCTGGAATAGGTAAAAAGTTCGATTTTGCGGCTAAAATCTTGAAAGGCCTCTTCAAAATTAGGCCAGCGGCTTAAATAAATACCCGCCAGTTCATCTAAGGGCAACTGCTGCGGATTGGTATTCAGGATAACCAGGCGGATCTTTTCTTTAAGGTCGGTTTTAAGCGCGCAACCTTTTAGGGTAATGCTCTGATTTGTAGACGGCCGGAATAAATCTATTTCCACTTCTCCTAAATACAAATCCCGGTCGATCTCCTTAATGTATTTTAAATAAAAATCCCCGATTTTTTTAACTTTGCGGCTGCCGGTAAATTGCCATGGCCAAAGCCCAAAAACCAAAGAACAGGAAGACGAAGAGTTTAAAGGAATGGTTTCCAACTCTTCCAGCTGGTTACCAAATAAAATCAAATTGTCCGGGCAATTCTTATGCGAACCCATATTTAATAACAAGCTGAAAAAATCCTTGGGGAAAATATCATATCCGGGAGGTGAAAATAAAACCAGCGGAGCGCCATTAATAAAATGCTTGTTCAGGTTATTTTTCAATTCGGCCAGCGTATTGGCAAAATCGCAGGGAAAACGGGTCCCCGGCCAACTGGAATAAAGCTGGGCATCTAAATGAATAATACTCTCGTCGGTAAAATGAAATTTTACGCCCTTGGCTTCCGTAAATACATTGGCAATAATTTTAGAGGCATCGGTTCCGATATCAGTGATCTGCTTGATTTGCGCGTAATAGCCGTTTATTTTTTCCGCAGGGTATTGCACGCCGACTAAATCCCCCAGCGTAGAATAAATATCTTTGGTAAACATCGACTTAAAGATCAACGATTCGGTAAGCTTCAGTGTGTCCTGCGGATTGCTCCCGCAGGCCCGGCTAATCAGCGCATTAATTTCCCGGCTGCCGCCGATCAAATAATCCAGGGCCTTGAGTATTACCGCCCCCGAGCAAACCCGGTCTTCAGGTAAGATCTCCGCGGCAAGCAAATGAGTTGACGAAGTAACCCCCTCTGCGCTTTCGGGCTCGGGTTTGCTTGTTTGCTGTTTAGCCCGCTGCTCCTCTTGCGCCAATCGAGCCCATTTCTCTCTTTCGGCTTTTAATCCTGCTTCTTCCGCCGCAGCCTCTTCATCTTTGCGCTTTTTATCTTCAGCCTCTTTAGCTATTCTTTCCAGCTCCCGTAACTTTACTTCTTCCTGAGCCTTAATCCGGGCGGCTTCAAAGGCGGCTTTTTCTTCCTCAAGGCGGCGCGCTTCCTCCTCCCGCCTTCTCTTTTCCTGTGCTAACTCCTGAGTAATTCTTTCCAGTTCACGCGCCTTGGCTTCTTCTTGAGCTTTAAGCCTTGCCAGCTCTATAGCGGCTTTTTCTTCGGCTTGCTTTCTGGCTTCTTCTTCAGCCAGCTTAGCCAATCTTTCTTTTTCAGCTTTTAACTCTGCCTGCCGGGCGGCTTCAAAGGCGGCTTTTTCTTCTTCAAGGCGGCGCGCTTCCTCCTCGGCTAATTTAACCCATCGCTCTCTTTCGGCCTTTAACTCTGCTTCGCGGGCTGCTTTTTCTTCCTCAAGCCGGCGCATTTCCTCTTGAGCCTTAAGCCGGGCTGCTTCAAAAGCGGCTTTTTCTTCAGCCAGCCTGAGCGCTTCCTCCTCTCGTTTTCTTTTTTCTTCAGCCAACTCCTGAGTAATCCTATCCAGCTCACGCTGCTTGGCCTCCTCCTGGACTTTAATTTTAGCTAACTCTACAGCGGCTTTTTCTTCGGCTAACCTGAATAATCTTTCTCTTTCGGCCTTTAGCTCTGCTTCCCGGGCGGATTTTTCTTCGGCCAGCCTGCGCGCTTCCTCCCGGGCTTTGGCCCGAGCTGCTTCAAAAACAGCTTTCTCCGCTTCCTGCTCCTCTTTAATCTGATCCTGGATAATCTTTTCAGGCAAATCCCCCAAACGCTCAGAGTTAACCGTTTCGATAACCGGTAAAGCTGGCATTTTAAACTTCTTTTTCTTCCCCTTAGACCGCCGGCCAATCGGCATGCTTAAATTATTTTCTTTAAAAACAGCATTAACGCTGGACTTGGATACCTTAATATGCAACTGTTCAAAGACCAACGCAGTTAAATTGCGGCAACTTAACGCGGGGTTATTTTGTTTATTTTCAATTATAAAGCTTAAGACTTCGGGCTTAAGCTTGTGGATTACACCCATATATCCTCCAGATTGGACATTTACAATCAACTATAACGCCGTTTTTGTGGTTTGTCAAGCCAGATTGGACGTAAATAAATAACAAACAGAAGAAAGCTTATTTGTATGCGTAAGAAGGAGGCTATTCCAAGAGTTGGAGCTGGTCACCAGCTTGGGTGCTGGTAAAATTTAGCCTTCCAGCGGGCAATTCGACTACCCTGTTAGAATACCAATATATACGAGTAATCCGGTTAGGTTCCAGTTTAGGGATAGCTTTAAGCACTTTATAATCTTTATCTAAAAAAAGTACATCTATGGGAAAACGCATAAAAAAAGTATGCACAGAGTTACAGGGATCCAGGACAATTGACTGCCCAGGCAAAAGAAACCTTTTCCCTAATAAACCTTTGATTCTTTGCCAAAAAGTACTGGCAATCGAAACATTTTCAGACAGAACAGTTTTTTTGGTTTGATTGATTAAACGCATTAAGATTATGCTTTGGTCGGCCTGAAGATATCATCCGAAATCTCTACTCCGCGCACCCGAATCTCATCCATAAATGAGGGTTTATAACCAGTAGCCGTAAAATACCCCAACACCTTCCCCTGGTGGTCTACTCCAATCTGTTTAAAAACAAAGACTTCATTTAAGTTTATATGCATTTCATCTTTCATTCCCGCGACTTCCGCGATACCCAAAACCTTGCGTGAGCCATCCGAAAGCCTGGCAGTATGCACAATCACATCCACTGCCGAAGCAACCATCTCCCGGATCGCCCTAGCCGGCAGTTCAACCCCGGACATCAGGATCATGGAATCAAGACGCGACAAAACATCCGCAGTGGAATTAGCATGGATAGTAGTCATTGAACCGTCATGCCCGGTGTTCATGGCTTGTAACATATCCAAAGACTCGGTGCCGCGGCATTCCCCCACAATAATTCTATCCGGGCGCATCCGCAGGGTATTGCGAAAAAGGTCCCTGATCGTCAAAGCGCCTTTACCTTCAATATTAGGAGGACGCGATTCCAACCTAATCCAGTGCCGCTGATTTAACTTCAGCTCCGCGGCATCCTCTAAGGTAATAATCCGTTCCCCCTCGGGGATATACTCGGAAAGCGCGTTTAACACCGTGGTTTTTCCGGAACCGGTGCCTCCGGAAACAATCAAATTTTTACGGCATAATACACAGGCCCGGATAAAATCAACCATCGCCGGGGTAAGCGCCCCGAAATTAAGCAAGTCGGCGGTCTTGTATCTTTCTTTACGGAACTTTCTAATCGTTAAGGTCGGCCCGGTTAAAGAGAGCGGTGAAATAATCGCATTCACCCTTGAGCCGTCGGTAAGCCGGGCGTCAACCATCGGCACCGATTCATCAATCCTTCTTCCGATCGGAGCAATGATCCGTTCAATAATTGTCCTGACTTGATCATTAGAAATAAATTTTTTGCTGGTCAGTTCGATCTTACCGAATCGCTCGATATAAATCTCATCCTTATTGTTAACCATCACATCCGTAACATCCGGATCAGCTAAGAGGTCTTCCAGCGGGCCCAACCCCAGGGCTTCATCTAAAATTTCTTTAATCAGCTTTTTTCTTACTTCCTGTGAAGGTATAAAACTACCCACCTCCTCCACCAAAAGATTACTCACAATCGCCCCGGCACGGTCTTTCAAATCCCTGGCTTTTTTGCGATCACTAAAAACCTTAAGGTCCAGCCGTTTAATATTCATGCTGTCTAAAAGACGAGCGTGGATCCTGCGTTTAAGAATCAGGATCTCGTCCTTTTCTTCATCAACATCCGGCTCAAGCACCGCTTCTTTTAACCCCTGGCCTTCCCAAAATTGCCCGGGCTTTTCCTGCGCTTCATTTGTCATTTGAAGCTGATCGATATTCCTACGCTCCATAAAGATTCCCTTATTTTCGATTAAAACGGTGGCCAGCTCGAAAAAAGCCATGGCAATCTTGGAGCGCGCGGCATTCACCACTACCGGAACCTCTAAGTTGACCGCTTGATTTACCAGCTTACCGTCGGAAGGGATTTTAGCCACGATATCTACCGGCAGATTAACCCGCACCTCCTGCCAACTGATACTAGACAAAGACTCTGACCGGTTAAGCACGATTTTAATGATGTCCAGAGGAAAATGTAAAAATTGCAGGGTATCCAGCGCCCACTTGGTTTGATATATCGAAAGTACATCCGGGGTGACGATCAAAAGTATTGAATTGGCCTGGTTTAGTGCCGAGAGGAATACCTCGCCAAAGCTTTTGCCGGCATCCACAACAATATTATCATAATCCTTGTCCAAAAATGTGAATACTTCGGCAATTTTAGATGGATACAGGGATCCAGATTGCTGAGGCTTAAGTACCCCGGCCAGAAAATCTACATTATAAAATTTAGATTTAATGACAAAATCGGACTTTTTGGTTAACTGCGGCTGTTTCTGCAGAAAGCCCATCATGTCCGCCATGCAGCTTTGCGGATGCAGGCCCATTAAATGCGCCATATCGCCCACCACCTGGGTATCCAGGTCTACCAGGCACACCCGCCTGCCTTCTTTAGCCAAAGAAACGGCTAGATTAACAGCAATCAGCGTTTTGCCCACACCGCCTTTAGTGCTAAATATTACGGTTATTTTAGCCATCTTATTCCAGTTGATAAACTATCGGGATGTCCACCCAGACTTCTTTCTCCTTAATCTCAGGAGGGAATGGCGGATAAGGGGATGTTTCTTGGGCGGTCTTAAGCGCAGCATCGTCAAGTATGCGATAGCTAGAGGGTTCTTTTACCTGGGCATCCAGAAGATCCCCCTGGGGAGACAGTTTAAGGCTCAATTTCACCGCCCCCTGGAATCCGGCGGCCTTGGCCTCGGGCGGATAAACCAGGTTTTCGAGAATCCTCTTCTGCGCTAATTTTGAATATTTTAAAATCGGATCCTTGATTTTATCATCGCCAATCGAAGGAATATTGGCCTTAGGCTGCGGCAACTTTAATTCATTTTGCGGCCTATCATCTTTAGCCACTAAATGCGGAGTAAGCGTAATAAATAATTCAGTATCATTAACCCTGTCCGTGTCAGATTCCCAGCCCCGCTGAGTAGTTCTTTGCCTGAAAAACAAGCCTAAAATCGGAATATCGCCAAGCCAAGGCATCTTTCTTAAGTCCTCGCTGGATTTCTTTTTGATTAAACCGCCTAAAGCCATAGTTTGGTTATCATCGAGAAATAGCTCAGTAGTAGCGGTGCGTTTAGTCATTTTATAAGCCAAAGCGTAGTCGGTCCGTACTTCATCTCCTACCTCACTGACAACTACCTCCAGATTAAGATGTATACGGCCGGATTCTTCTAACCTGGGTTTAATATTCACAATCACTCCGTATTCTTTATATTCGACTGAGCCTCCGGTAGTTGCTCCAGTTGAACCTGATCCACTTGTGCCAGGAGTAACTGTCCCACTTAATACCGGAACCTCTCCTCCTACTACCAACTTCGCTTCCTTACCGCTTTGACAAGAAAGCCGCGGACGAGAGAGGACGCGCGCCTTGCCTTCTTGGATTAAAGCATCTAATTTCAAGGTAAATGCCTCCCGGGTAACATTAGCCACCGTAAATAATTTACCGAGAGATAAAGGATGGACCCCCGGGCTTATCGCTGCGGAACCTATTTCGGTCAAATCGATCGATCCAGGCCAGGTGAACCCTAACATATCCTGTGAACCCCGATTCAGTTCAATCACCTGCACGTCAATTTCAATCACTGACTCTTCTTCCCTGACAGCAATTAAATCCACGGTTTTATTTACCAACGGCCCCAAAGCCAAGGCAATCTTTTCTTTATCTTTAGCAAATTTCACGCTACCCAAAAGCGCTACCCGGTTCTCTACGTCTTCGGCCTTAGTATAAACATCAGGTAGATTCAATGATGAGAGTATACTATCAATGCGCCGCTTAATAATATTGGTATCTTCAGTAAATACATTCAAACGATAAGACTGCTCGCCGAAATTATCCCAAACCACCAGCGTGGTAGTGCCCACCGCTTTAGGATTAATGGTTAATTCGCTTTTACTGACATTAACAATATCAGCCACCGCTGGATTGCCAATCGCCAGCCGCTTAGGAGAGCTAATCGGAATAGCCTGCAATTGCCCAATGTAAAGTGTCATTTCTTCTTCGGCCAGGCTGGCGGAATAGCCATTAAATGGTAAGGCAGTTATAAAAGTAGCGACACATAATAATAGGCCAAAAAGTAAC
>JAGVOR010000075.1 GCA_020052635.1 Candidatus Omnitrophota bacterium | reverse complement strand
TGAGCTTATTTAGTTCCAAAAATTTTAATGTTTCTTCATAGCGGCTGCCGGGCTGGATAAAATCCGGGTTTTCCTGGAGATATTTTAAAAGCCAATCCTGGTATTTTGATAATTTAAAGAAATAATTAGTCTCCACAATGCGTTCAACCGGCCTTTTACAATCCGGGCAAAGTCCGTCGATTACCTGGCTTTCCAGCCAAAATGTCTCGCAAGGCGTACAATATAAACCTTCATATTTGCCTTCGTAAATATCCCCTTTTTTCTGCAATATCTCCAAAACCTGCTGCACTACCTTGATGTGGCGCGGTTCGGTAGTACGGATAAAATCATCATAAGCAACATTTAAAGATTGCCAGAGATCCCTGAACTTCTGGCTGGTCTGATCAACGAAGTCCTGGGCAGAAATACCCGCGGCATCCGCGGCTTTCTGGATCTTTTGGCCGTGCTCATCAGTACCGGTAAGAAAATACACGCTTTTTCCATGCCCCGCTAAAACTTTGCGCTTAAACCTGCTTAATACATCGGCAGCAATCGTCGTATAGGAATGGCCGATATGCGGAGAGGCATTCACATAATAAATCGGGGTAGTGATATAAAATTTATCAGGCATAATGCTCTTTTTCCTTATAGCTTACTTCCACGTAACCGCCTTCATCCAGCTCCACGGTAACGAGACGCTTAAAAACATTCACGCTAATCACTTTGCCTTTCCCCTCGGGAGTATTTAAATGCTCGCCTTCCCGGGGCAGGCCTTTAGAAAGTATCTTATAAGTTTCATACTCGTAAGATAAACAGCACATTAATCTGCCGCACAACCCGGAGATTTTCGGAGGATTAAGCGGCAGGCCTTCCTCTTTGGCCATTTTAATCGTCACCGGCTCAAAATCTTTCAGGAATTTCCGGCAGCAAAGTTCTCTGCCGCAGGAACCATACCCCCCGAAAAGCCTGGCCTCATCCCGGACCCCGATCTGCCTTAATTCGATACGGGCCTTAAAAACTTTGGCTAAATCCTTGACCAGATTACGGAAATCCACCCGGCCGTCGGAGGTAAAATAAAATAAGATCTTCGAGCGGTCGAAAGAATACTCCGCCTTGACCAGCTTCATATCCAATTTATGCTCCAGGATCTTTTTTTCGCAGGCACAAAATGCCTCCTTGGCGCGGGCGGCATTATCCGACACCTGTTTAAGGTCGCTTTCTTTGGCCAGGCGGATCACTTTTTTAAGCGGTTCTTTGGGCAAATCCTCTTTGTGGCAATGCGCCTGGCAGGACGGAATCACACAGCCGCAATCCAGCCCCCGGTCATGCTCGACAATCACATAATCACCCACTTTTAAAACCAAATTTCCGGCCTGATAAAACTGCACCAGGCCGGAATTATTAAGTTGCACTAAAATCATGCCTTCCATAGTTGCGCTCCTAAATTATGCACCAGTAATTTACTGTTAATATTCTTTTCCAAATACAGGGCACTTTCTCCGATGGACCAGATGATCTCATCCAGTTGCTTATAAGAATATTGGCCGGCGGCTTTAAGTAAATCGGTTTGTCGATCGACGTTAATTGCCTCTTGCTCGCTTATCCCGGCTTTAATTAAATAAACATCCCGAAACCAGGAGGCAAGAATGTTTAAAGCAGTATGCAGCTGTTCCTTGCTCTGCCCGGTTATATTACGGTCCAGCGGTTTGGCAGAAAGAAAATCATCGTAGATTTTATTTTTCTCCTGCAGCAGAGGTTCATCCTTTAGCCGTAAAGCCAAACCCAGCCGGCCTTCGGCATAATAGGCCAGAAAATGCGCGGTGGCTTTATCTAAGGCATAATTTTTTGCCAGCACCTCTTCTAAGCGCACCCGGGGGAGGCAAGCGAATTTTACCATTCTACAGCGGGAAAGTACGGTTTTGATGATACTTTGCGGTTTATGTGTAATCAAAATAATCGCTACATTCGCCGGCGGTTCCTCTAAAACTTTAAGCAAAGAGTTGGCCGCTTCGGTATTCAATTTATGCGCGTTATCGATGATAAAAACCGCCGCTTTGCCTTCATAAGGGCGCAGATTTGCCTGCCTTAAGATCCCCCGGATATCTTCGATTTTAATTTGTGCCTGGCCGTTTTGAATAATGTGTAAATCCGGATGCTCATCTTTTTGGATTTTTAAACAACTGCTGCATGAACCGCAAGGCGGATTAAATTCATCCTGGCAATTAAGGGCTGCGGCCGTAATTTTAGCCGCCATTTTTTTACCGATTGCCTCCGGCCCGCTAAAAAGATAAGCGCCGGAAAAACGCTTGTTTTTCAAGCAGGATTGAATAATACTTAAAACCCTCTCTTGGCCGAGAATCTCATCGAAGCGCACTGACAATCTCCCTGATTAATTCCTGGGTCTTAGATTTATCCGCCATGACCTTTACCACTTTAATTCTCTGCGGATCCTGATTGGCCAGCGCCAAGTACCCCTGGCGAACCTTTTCATGATAGCTTAAACTTCGCTGTTCAATACGATCCTGACAGCCATTACGGCATTCCAGACCCTTTTCCACCGGTAAATCTAAAAAGATAGTCAGATCAGGCTGGATACCCTGCGTCGCAAAATCACCGATAATCTTAATTAACTTGATATCTACTCCTAAACCGTAACCCTGATAAGCAATGGTTGAATCAAGGAACCGGTCACAAACCACGGTCCTGCCCTCTTCCAGGGCGGGTTTAATTATCTCCTGGACCACCTGGGCCCGGGCTGCCATATAAAGCAGAGTTTCAGCTTCCGGGCCAATTTTTCTTTTAGGATCAAGCAGCATCAGGCGGATATCTTCGCTTAATTTCACTCCGCCCGGTTCGCGCAAATAAATTACTTTATGC
>JAGVOR010000115.1 GCA_020052635.1 Candidatus Omnitrophota bacterium | reverse complement strand
GGTTTTCTTTACCGGCAGGCACATAATAAAACGGCAGGTTATAACCGGAAACTAATTTACGGTGCTTTTCGCAATTACTTAAGACAAACGGGATATCGGCATTTAATTCCCCGGAGCTATGAAGGTATAACAAATCCACCAAGCAGTGGTCGGGCTCTGAAACCAAAATGCCCATCTTTAAGCGCTGGGAGCGGTCATAAAGATGCCATTGGGCTTCAAATTCATGAGCTACTTTAGCGAAATCATGCATCAAGCACTCAAGGGCCTGGCGCTCTTTTTCTAAAATAAACTCCACGCGCATAAAAAAATTCCCGCCTTGCGGGTCAGTGCTATACTGATCCGCGGTAATGATATTACCCTGGGCCTTAAAAATAAAATCCGAAATTTTAGCGACAATTCCCCGCTGATCCCGGCACTGAAACAATAGGACAAAGCTTTGCATATCGCCTCCCTGCCCACAAGGGCTATCCACCCTGGCCTATCGGACAGGCCAGGTGTCACCCTTACCGGGCGAACCGACGTATAGGCCACAAGGCCACACCAACGTAACTCCTATAAACGTTGGGTGATACCGATCAGCATCGAATGTAGCCTATCACTGAATTATTATAACTCAATTCACCTGAATCTGCCAACAGTAAAACTAAAAAATTAGTCCTATTTTTTATAAATAGGACTAATCCAGTCAATATTAAACGCTTACTCAACTGCAAATCAGTTTACTGCTTAACCAGTGATTCTTGCAACTTGGTCACATTCGAATTTTCCACAGCCAGATTTTCTTTTAACTTATTAAAAATATCCTTTAATTTTAAAACAAAAACTTTGCTGCGGGCATCCACTGTCGTTTTGATCGCTTCTAAACCTTTAATGTTCAGATCGGTAGCCTCCTGGATTTGCTTGAGCCAATTCAACAGGTATTTAACCGTATCAACAGTAAGTTCTTCGTTCTTAATGGTATTAACTATGCCCAGCATCGAAAAATAAGCGTCCAGCTGCGAAACCGCCATCACCGAAGAATCCCAGATGCTGTTTAACAGCAGCGGATCCCGGGAGGTAGTAAAGTACCCTTTCATCTCCTGGGCATTCTTTAAAATATCATTGCGCACCTGAATCAAGTTAGTTTCCAGCGCCCAGGCGGCGGTGCACCAGGTTAAAACTAAAACCAAAATTAAAAAAATTGATTTTTTCATTTTACCCCCCTGTTAACCCGCAAAAGATCATAATCCGACTACTTTGTAAACCGAAATACTGCATTTAGCTACACTCGAATCCTTACTCTTAGGAGCCAGCTGGTATTTTTCAATCGAAAGCAAACTTGAAGAATTCTCCATATTATACATGAAATCAACCAATTGTTCCATCTGAGCTTCACAATTTAAATTTACCATAATTCTTTTGGAGGATCCGGATTCTTTAATTCCCGCGGGCTTCATATCCACCAGATACACCGAGCTCTTGCTGGCTAAACTTTCAAGCTCCTTAAGCACTAAAGTAATCTGCTCATCATCGCCTAAACCCGACTCGCTTAAGAAGGACCCGTATTTAGAGCTTTCCGATAAAATCCTCTCTTTCTGGGAGAGAATTTTCAAATTCTTTTTTATCATAATCTGCTTATCCTGGATCTCCTGGTTTAAGGATTTAATTTTATAAAATACCGGGGCAATAATCGCCCGGTCAATAATCAGCAGCGCCACCATCGTCACCGCGGTATAAAATATTATTTTTTCCTTCTTCGACAAGCGTCCCAGGAATATTTTTAAACCCTGCAGGATCGCTAAATTAGGCAGTTTGATCATGCTTGCGGCCTTTCCGTCAGCGCGACAATTTCAAAATCGGTAACATCCCTTAAACCGTCCTTGCGCTTAGCGGTATAACGGGTTTTAACTTCTTTAAAATATTGGGATTTTTCCAGGTTATCCACAAAGGAAAAAACCGCAGACATCGCCTCCGCTGTCCCTTTAATCGCAACCTTATCCCCTTCATAACGCAACTCGCTAAGCTGGATATTCTCGGAAACCAAAGCATGCAGCTGGGTTAACACCTCTATAGAATAACCGCGGCTATTCAGGTAATTTTTTACCAGGCTAATCTTGCCTAAGTCCTTTTCAAGCTTTTTAGCCTCCTGGTTAATCACGCCATATTTACTGTCCAATTTATTAAGTTGCGCCCCCTTAAAATAGATCTTACTGACCAGGATAAAAAAAACAGTGACAAAGATAGTCAAAATAAAAATTCCGGTCCTCATCAGGTCTTTACCCCGCTCTTCGATCGACCGGCGCACTCTGGCCTCTTCCGGAATTAAATCAATCTTCATCTCTTGGGAATTTAAAATCGGGGCAATCGTATCAAAAAATGAAACTTGGCGGGCTTTAAAAATCGACCCCCGGGCCAGCTCGGAAATGTTAAAAATATTAATGTAAGGCAGGGTTTTGATCGGCAGATGCAGGGTACGGTTAAGCAAATCCTCGATCTCCTTTAATTTCTCTTCGGCGCCGGTCAAAATTAACATATTCGGGCTGATTTCGATATCTCCGCTCAAATAAGCCTCCAGCGACCTTTTAAGTTCATCGATAAATTTAATCTCAAAAACTTCTTTTTCGGCTTTTAACTGGGATGTACCGATGGGAATCGAGCGGATGAAAATAACCTTATTTTTAAGCACAATGCTGAAATCCGTAAAATATTCATCCACGTGCAGGATATTAACCGGGACAGCCTCATTCTCCAGGCGAAAGGTCCGGGAAACGGTTAAAGCAATGCCCTCCGAAGAAAGCAGCGCCCGCTTAAGCCTGAAACCCGCCCGCTCCAAAATCTCGTAATGACGCCGGACCACACTACGGGCCACAATCACTAAAAGCACCTTCGTATAACTGTTCTTATAAGTACCGATCTCCACATAATCGACGATAATCTCATCCCGCGAATATGGAGTATGCCGGCCAGCCTGCAAGTTAAGGATTTCTTTGATCTCTTTTTTCTCTACCGAAGGAATCTCGATATTTTTGGTGATTACCGATTGGGTGGGAATAATATCAATCACCTCGATCGGCCTGCCTTTAAGGGCGCCGAGTGCCAGCTGAATATTTTTAGCAATATCGATATCGTTCAGCGAAGTCGTGTCCAGGTTCAGGAGATTAACTACTTCCCTCTTGTTGGAAAATATTTTAATGTAGGAGATTTTCAGGCTGTTACCGCTGAAACTGACCCCCACGATCTCCCGGTTAACCAACCCGCCAAAAGGCATTAATTTATTAATTCCGGTCTTAAACATACTTATTCTTCTTTCCAGTAAAGTATTTTACCGTTACGTTTTACGGCGCTGACATAAGTCAGGGAAACCCGGGGCCCGA
Organism: Candidatus Omnitrophota bacterium; assembly: GCA_020052635.1. GTDB lineage: Bacteria > Omnitrophota > Gorgyraeia > Gygaellales > Profunditerraquicolaceae > UBA6249. Next base: position 872 of record JAGVOR010000115.1, on the reverse strand, counting down.
TCCTGGCGCTTGATTTGATCAAAAAATTCTGAGAACTTACTCCCAATGATGCAACTGCCTGGTTTAACTGTTCAAGCCGCGGCTGAGTAAAAGTATATGCCGAACAGAAACGAGGCAGAATCTCGGAAACGGCGGTAAACACATTGTCATCCAGCGAGCCGTCTTGGCCGTCTTTACCCACCCTGAACAAAACAAGCTTACTGGCCATATCCTCATCCAGGCCCAAAGCAAAAAACACAGGCTCTGTCGCCGTATTTATATTAACCTTACCTTCTCCATAAATAGTAACATAGTCTTTAATTTTTTCAAAAACATTATCACCAACCCCCTTAACTAACAGTAATTCGTCCATGGCTTCAAAGGCCGCGTTTTTTATTACATAAGGATTGGCAAGGCCGCTATAATAAAAACTTTCGGCCGAAAGCGGCATCGTCAATTCGTTATCGGCATCACGCCAATCCAGGATACAGGCGGCCAATTCCTGGGATTGCTGATCATCATACCCCAAAACCACCTTAAACAAACGTGCCAGGCTGGCCTGATCCGCCTTATTGATATTTAGCTTGCTCTCTTCGTCCACACAACCGTAATTTATCTGTTTAAGGCTGGTTTTAGCATCCCAGCGGCTTGAGGATACGGTAAATTCCCCGTCGCCGACCTCCACATCTCTAAAAAGTGCGGGGTTATTGCTCCAGGAATCCCCCAGCCAATCATAAGGCTTATCCGGATTATTCTTTATTTCCATTATCCCTTTCCAGATTCCCGCCTGGGCGATAAAACGCAGCTTATCTTTTTGCTCCAGCCGCTTGGCTAAAGTCAAATACTGCCGGACCTGCGAATTAAGGATTACCGCAAATGCCGACAGTAAAGCC
>JAGVOR010000147.1 GCA_020052635.1 Candidatus Omnitrophota bacterium | reverse complement strand
TCTATGGGTGGTAGGGTCTCCTCTCCAGAAGAGGGTGATGGATATGTCTGGAGCGAAGAAGAGTACATTTACCAGGGGAGAAAAGTTAAGATGAGTTATCCAATTTTCACCTCAACTTATAGTGGCCTTACCATTGATTTCAAGAACGGTGTATGGAAGGACGGGAAGTATATTGACCGGCAAATAAAAAAGGCTCAAGATGACGGTTTCGTAACCACGCTTTTGGGCAGGAGAAGGTATATCCCCGAGATCAATAATAAAAATATGGGCATCCGGCAGTTTGCCCAGCGCCAAGCGGTGAATACCCCTATCCAGGGGACGGCCAGCGACCTGATTAAACTGGCGATGATTAAGATTGCCGGGCAGATTAAATCTTGCGGTTTAAAAACTAAAATGATCTTACAGATCCATGATGAGCTGGTTTTTGAATTACCGCTTGAAGAATTAGATGGGCTCAAGTCAATGGTTAAAGATGAGATGGAGAATGTTTTAAAGCTGGATGTGCCGATTAAGGTTGATTTAAAAAAAGGGGCTAATTGGCTTGAAATGTCCACTTTAGAAGAAAGGGTAAGGAAGCAGCTGTGAAAATAGCTATGGTTTCTTCAGAGGTGGTGCCTTTTGCCAAAACCGGCGGGTTAGCGGATGTCGCCGGAGCCTTGCCTTTGGCGCTGGAGTATTGCGGGCATGAAATAATCGTCATCATGCCCGGTTATAAATGCATCAGCGATTCAAAATTAAAAATAACCCGCTTGTCTAAGGATATATCCGTATCGTTGCTCGGTAAAAATATCAAGGTATATTTTATCGAAAATAATAAATATTTTTTCCGCGAGGGGCTTTACGGGGATAAAAACGGCGATTACACGGATAATTTGGAGCGGTTTGCTTTTTTCTGCCGGCGGGCGCTTGATTTATTAAAGGAAATCAACTTTTGTCCGGATATCCTGCATTTACATGATTGGCAGGCGAGTTTAATTGCGGCATATTTAAAAAATCTTTATCACGAGCAGGATTTCTACAGCCGGATTAAAACAGTATTGACTTTGCACAATGTCGGTTACCAGGGTGTATTTGCCCGCCAGGAGTTTTCTAAGCTGGGTCTTGATTGGGGGCTTTTTAGTATCGACGGTTTCGAATTTTATAACAAGATAAATTTATTGAAAGGCGGGATTGTGTTTTGTGATTTTATTACCACGGTCAGTCCGACCTATGCCGCCGAGATTCAGACTCGGGATTTGGGTTTTGGTTTAGAGGGGCTCCTCAAACTGCGTAAAAACGTTTTAAGCGGTATCCTCAACGGGGTCGATTATTCGGTTTGGGACCCTAATACCGATAAGTTTATTATGCAGAATTTCTCCCTGCTTAAACCCGAGGGGAAGGAGTTGGATAAAGAGGACCTGCAGCGGATTTGCGGTTTGCCGGTGGATAAAAGGGTGCCGGTTTTAGGAGTTGTTTCGAGGCTAGCCGAACAAAAAGGTTGTGATATCCTGGTGGAAGGATTGGATGAGTTAGTCCGGCTTGATCTGCAGTTGGTTATTTTGGGCGCCGGCGATCTGAAATACCAGGAGTTGCTCAGAGCCGCCGCCGCTAAATACCCTAAAGTGATTTCGCTGAACCTGAAATTCGATGATCCTCTGGCGCATAAGATTTATGCCGGCAGCGACGTTTTCTTAATGCCGTCGAAATATGAACCTTGCGGGTTAGGGCAGTTAATCAGCCTGCGTTACGGAACGATCCCGCTGGTGTTTAAAACCGGCGGGCTGGCGGATACGATTAACCGGAATAATGGTTTTGTTTTTGGCCAATATACCAAAGACGAGCTGATTAAATGCATTAAAAAAGCCGCACAGGTATTTAAGGATAAAGCTAAATGGTCAGCCTTGATTAAAAACGCGATGGAATGTAATTTCTCCTGGAAAGTATCAGCGGATAAGTATATCCAGTTATATGGCAAAGCTAAAAAAAGCTAAGTTTGTCCTGGGGCTTACCGGCGGAATCGGCTGCGGTAAAAGTACGGTTGCCCGCCTTTTTAAAAGCGGGGATTGTTTGGTGATTGATGCCGATCTCCTGGCCCATCAGATTTTATCGCCCGGTACTGCGGTTTACCGAAAAACCGTAAAAGCCTTCGGAGCAAATATCCTTCAGGCGGATAAATCGGTGGATCGGTTTAAGTTAGCGCAGGTCGTCTTTGCGGCGCCGCAGGCTTTAGTTAAACTTAACCGGATTATCCATCCGGAATTAATCCGCCGGATAAAGCAGCTTATTTTCAGTACGCAAAAAAGGATAATTATTCTGGATGCGGCTTTGATCGTTGAGGCAGGATTAGTGGATTTGGTAGATAAGCTGGTGGTAGTCAAGGCTCAGAAGGAGCAGCAAATCAGGCGCGGCCGGCAAAAACTTGGTTTAACGCGCAAACAAATGATGCAAAGGATCAAATCCCAGATTTCGCAAAATAAAAAGTTACGTTTTGCGGATTTTATCATAGATAACAGCGGTCGATTGAGTGAAACCAAGAAGCAAGTTTCTAAAATACGGAGGCAGTTGTGGAAAAGTTAGACATTAAGAATCTTAAGGAAATGAAAATCAGCGAATTGAATAAGCTGGCGCGGGAATTAAATGCCCAGGGGACAAGCGGCTTAAAAAAACAGGATTTGATTTTTAAGATCCTGCAGGCGCAGGCCGAAAAAGAAGGGCTGATGTTTGGCGAAGGGGTGCTGGAAATCCTTTCGGAGGGTTTCGGTTTCTTGCGCAGCCCGAATTATAATTATTTGCCTTGTCCGGACGATATCTATATTTCCCCCTCGCAGATCAGAAAGTTTGAATTACGTACCGGGGATACGGTCAGCGGCCAGATCCGCCCGCCTAAAGAAGGGGAAAAATATTTCGCTTTGCTTAAGGTCGAAGCGGTAAATTTTGAAAATCCGGAAGAAGTTAAAGAGAAAGTACTCTTTGATAACCTCACTCCGGTTTATCCGCGGGAGCCTTTTAATATGGAAACCAAGCCTGATGAGCTCTCGATGCGGATTATGAGCCTGCTTACCCCGATCGGTAAAGGCCAGCGTGGATTGATTGTGGCCCAGCCTTATAGCGGTAAAACCGTTCTGTTGCAGAAGATCGCTAATGCGATTACGATGAATAACCCGGATGTTATTCTGATTGTGTTGCTCATCGATGAGCGGCCGGAGGAGGTTACCGATATGCAGCGTAATGTCAAGGGCGAGGTTATTTCCTCCACTTTTGATGAGCCGCCGGAACGCCACGTCCAGGTAGCTGAAATTGTTTTAGAGAAAGCCAAGCGCCTGGTTGAGCATAAACGCGACGTGGTTGTGCTTTTAGACAGTATTACCCGTCTGGCCCGGGCTTATAACTCAGTAGTTCCTCATAGCGGTAAGGTCCTCTCCGGCGGTATCGATTCCAACGCCCTGCAGAAACCTAAGCGTTTCTTCGGTGCGGCCCGCGCGGTTGATGAAGGCGGAAGCCTGACGATTATTGCCACC
>JAGVOR010000063.1 GCA_020052635.1 Candidatus Omnitrophota bacterium | reverse complement strand
TAAAAGAGGGGTTTTTTAACGGATATTACGATAACCGTAAACGCCGGGTAGAGGGAAAAAGTGGCGGTTTGGTGCAAATGAATTTAGCCTCGCAGGTATTCCCGATTCTGGGCCAGGTGGCAACCGGCGCTCAAATTAAAAAGATTTTACCCGCCGTCCGGCGGTATCTTTATGACCGGTCTATCGGGGGGATCCATTTAAATACCGATTTTAAACAGGAGCAGCATAATTTAGGCCGGGCATTTTCCTTCGCCTATGGGGAAAAGGAGAACGGGGCGGTGTTTTGCCATATGGTCGTGATGTTTGCGTATGCTTTGTATAAACAAGGGTTTGTACTGCCGGCCTGGGAAGCTTTGGATTCGCTCTACAGGATGGCCGCGCATACCGAAAAAAGTAAAATTTACCCCGGGCTGCCTGAATATTTCGACCTTACCGGCCGGGGGATGTATAGCTATCTTACCGGCTCGGCCAGTTGGTTTATGCTTACCTTGCTTACGCAATCATTCGGGGTAAGGGGGCAAGGCGGCGATTTATTTATCGAGCCTAAACTGACCGGTGGGCAATTTAGGCCTTCCGGTAAAATAAGCATCAGCCGGAATTTTGCCGGAAGACGGATAAAAGTAACTTTTTTTAATCCGCGGCACTTAGAAAGCGGCGCATATCGCATTAAGCGGCTATGGTTAAATGCCCAACAGCTTCCGGTGATCCAAGATGCTGCGGTAATGATCTCCCGCGAAGTGATCCAGAGCCTCCCGAAAAACAAGCTGAATTTAATCGAAGTTCATCTGGGATAAAAAATCCTTATTCAGCCGGAAAGCCTTTTAAATAATTGCTTTACAAGAGATACGAATCTGGTTATAATAAATTCCGGATTAATTTATAAAAAAGTAAATCGATGAAAGATAAAACTCTAAAATTAGGACTTCCTAAAGGCAGCCTGCAGGAGGCGACCTTTAAAATGTTCAAAAAAGCGGGATTTAATTTGAATTTGTCCAGCTCCCGTTCTTATTTCCCGTCGATCGATGACCCGCAGATCGAGCCGGTTCTTTTACGCGCTCAAGAAATGTCCCGTTATGTTCAGGACGGAGCGCTTGACTGCGGAATTACCGGTAATGATTGGATCCTGGAGAATAAATCTGCGGTAGTCAGGGTTACGGACCTAACCTATGCCAAACAAAGCTTGAATAAGGTGAGATGGGTTTTGGCGGTTCCGGCGGACTCCGGGATCAAGAAGCTTAAGGATTTGAGAGGCAAGCGCATTGCTACCGAATTAGTCAATGTGACTAAAGAGTATTTTCAGAAAAACAAAGTACAGGTGGAGGTTGAATTCAGCTGGGGGGCAACCGAGGTTAAGGTCTCCGGCGGCCTGGTCGATGCGATTGTGGAGTTGACCGAAACCGGCAGCTCTTTAAGGGCGAATAAACTGGTTGAGATTGCTACTTTATGCGAGTCAACCACTCAGTTTATCGCCAATACCTCAGCGTACAAGGATAATTGGAAGAAAGCGAAAATGGAACAGATTTCCTTACTTTTAAAAGGAGCGATTGCCGCGGAAGATAAAGTGGGATTAAAAATGAACGTGAAAAAGCAGAATCTTAAAGCGGTCCTGGCACAGTTGCCCGCCTTGAAAAAACCCACGATTTCCGGCTTAAGCGATGACGGTTGGTTTGCGATTGAAACGGTTATCGACGAGAAAATCGTAAGAGTATTAATTCCGGCTTTAAAGTCTGCCGGAGCTTCCGGGATTATTGAATATCCGTTAAACAAGCTGATTTATTAATCGGGAGAGAAGTAGTTATGCCTTGCGGTAAGAAAAGAAAAAGACAAAAAATCAAAACCCACAAACGTAAGAAATTACGCCGCCGGTTGCGCCATTTGAAGAAAAGAGCTTGGGGCGGTAAAGGTTAAGCTTGATTTTTTAAGGATTCCGAAAGTTGTTAAGCTTTTTAACCTTGTTATGGGATAATTTTAAAAGGATACTTTTGAAGTTTAGTTTCCTGGCCAGCATAATCGGTTTTTGCCTTACCTGGGCCTTAAGTATTACACCCGTACAGGCCCAAGATACGCATAAGACGCAAGGATCCGGGCCGGTTGCCTCGGGCCTGGGTTCTAAAGAATACACCCGAAGTTTAAGCCATTACATTGTCGGAGTTTATTGTGAAAGCCTGGGTGATTTAGAGAGGGCGTCCCAGGAATATCGCCGGGCCCAGGAAAATGATCCGCAAAGTTCTTTGTTACATTTAAGTTCGGCCGGAGTTCTTCTCCAGAAGGATAAGTCGGCAGAAGCGATTGAAGAATTAAAACGCTCAATCGAACTTGATCCGCAAGCCGTTCAGCCCCATGCCTTATTGGCTTTAGTTTATTCCTCTCAAGGAAAAGTTGATCTTGCCGCCGATGAATATACTCTGGCATTTGAAAACGCCTCAAAGCAAGAACCCGAAAATGTCGAGATCTATAAAAGCCTGGGTGCGATCTACCTGCAGCAAAAAAAATTAAAACAAGCCGAGGGGATTTTTAAACTGATTTTAAAATTAACCCCGCAGGATGCCCAGACGCATTTTTACCTGGGCAGCGTTTATTATGATTTAAAAGATTATCCGGCCGCGGAAAAAGAGTTAAAAAACGCCCTTAAGCTGAAACCCGACTATCATGAAGTTTTAAACTTTTTGGGGTATTTTTACCTGGAGCAGGATAGAAATATCGATACCGCCGGTGTGATGATCAAGCAGGCCCTGGGGCTTGAACCGGAAAACGGTGCTTATCTAGACAGCCTGGGATGGTATTATTATAAGAAGAGGAAACTCAAAGAGGCGTTAAGTTATCTGGAAAAGGCGGCGTATTTTTTGAGTGATCCGGTGATCTATGAACATTTGGGGGATGTTTTTCTAAAATCAGGTTCTCCCGAAAACGCAATATTAAATTGGGAAAAATCATTGAAATTAAATTCCGAACAGAATAAGGTCAAGGAAAAACTGCTCAAGCTTACTAACCATGGCAAATAAGCAATTAACGATTGCAGAATTAGAGATACAGGCCCGCAAGACGCGCAGACTAATTATTCAAATGTTGGCCAAGGCCGGCTCCGGCCACCCCGGGGGGAGCCTTTCGGCGGCGGATTTAATTATT
>JAGVOR010000121.1 GCA_020052635.1 Candidatus Omnitrophota bacterium | reverse complement strand
TATTCAACAAAGCCAGGGTGATCGCGGATGAGCCGCTGGAAACGGCTAATGCCCCGATCCCGCCGTCCAATAACGCCACCCTCTTTTCAAATACATCGGTGGTCGGATTCATTAAGCGGGTATAGATATTGCCGAACTCTTTTAAACCAAAAAGATTAGCGGCATGCTCGGTATTCTTAAACTGGTATGAAGTAGTCTGATAAATCGGTACGGCCCGGGAACCTGTAGCCGGATCAGCTTCCTGGCCACCGTGTAATAATAATGTCTCGATTTTAAGCTTTGGATCGATCTTACTCATTTTATTCCTCCTAGCGCAGCAGCGCACACCGGCCTCTCAAATAAGGCCGGGTGCTGACCAATTGTTAACATTATACCCTAAAATTAGAATATTTCACTATCCAATACCGTTTAAGCCCACCTCCTTTAAAAATTTTTCCCTGCCTATCTCCTCAATCAGCAAAGCCAGTCTTTGTTTGGGTTTAGCGTTATGCTTAAAAAAATCAACCACATTTTTGATAATGATCAGCACCTCGTCCTCACTAAAAACCTTACCTAATTTAAAACCCATCCGGGGAGTTTTACCTCCGCAGCCTCCCAGATAAACCGCATAACCGATATGTTTATCGGCCGTAGAAAAATCAATCGTTCCGTGCACGCCGATCTCAGACTGCTGTGCCCGCGTGCAGGTATTCGGACAGCCGGAAATAACAATTTTGAATTTATGCGGTAGATCCAAAGCGCACTTTATATTCAACTCCTGCTCTATCCGATCATAAAGAAAAAATGTATTGATTAAGCCGGACTTACACCAATTATTACCCGGGCAGCAGGTGGTAGTGCGCAGCCGGGGTCCGGATGTACCGGTTTCTAAGCCTGCCTGTCTAATCTGAATTTCAACAGCAGGAATATCCTCATATTTTATATATGGTATTTCCAAGCCTTGCCGGGTAGTAGCATGTATAAATCCCTTTGCATACTTATTCGATATCTCAATCAGGCTTTCAAGATGCTTGCCCTCAAACACCCCGTGACGCCTCCTGGCCCTTAAGATAAAAAAACCTTCCTGCTTTTGGCGTAAAAACCCGCGTTTTTTTAAATTATCATAATCAATGTTTTCTAACAGCATTCTCTTTCTCCATTCTTGTAAAAGCCCGCTTAGCCGCAACCAGGGTTTCATTTATGTCGCTTTTAGTGTGGGCAAAAGATAAAAAGTTCGCCTCAAATTCAGAGGGTGCAAAAAATACCCCTTGATCGAGCATCAACCGATAAAACCGGGCAAATTTAATTTTAGATAAAAATTGCAAACTAAACATGCTCTCATAATGGGCAACTTTCAATTTTATACCGCTGTATTGCGCCTCTTTTTTTAGATTAAAACACAAGTATTCATTCAGATCTTTTATTTGCTTATAGCCATTCTTTGATTCTTCAAGGCATCGCAATGTAACTAATCCTGCCTGCATCACAATCGGATTTCCGGAAAAAGTTGAGGCCTGGTAAACCTTGCCCAAGGGCGCCAACCGGTTCATTACTTTGGCACTTCCGGCGTAAGCGCCAATCGGCAACCCTCCTGCGATAATCTTTCCCAAACAAATTAAATCCGGCTTAATTTTAAAAAACTGGGCGCAGGAACCGAAATGAAACCTGAAACCCGTAATCACTTCATCAAAGATCAATAAAGCCTTATTCTTCCTCGTCAAACTCCTTAGCTCCTTCAGGAATCCGATATCAGGAACTAAAACTCCATAATTTCCACCCACCGGCTCGACCAATACTGCCGCAATTTGGTTTTTGTATTTTTTAAAAGCCGCTTTAACCGCATTTTTATCCCCGTAAGGAACCACGATGGTATGTTTAACAAAATCATCCGGCACTCCGGCGCAAGCGGCAATCCCCAAAGTAGCTAATCCCGAACCTGCTTTAGCCAATAAATAATCGGCGTGTCCATGATAAGAATTAATAAATTTTATTATTTTATTCTTTCCCGTACACCCCCTGGCCAACCTAACCGCCCCCATCACTGCTTCAGTACCTGAGCTGACAAAACGAATTTTATCAATAAACGGGATTGCCTTGACAATCTGAGCGGCTAATTCGATCTCCGCTTGATTAGTCGTACCAAAGCCTAATCCTGATTTTATTCTTGACTTAAGCTCCTTTACAACCCTATGATTACCATGCCCTAAGATTGCTCCACCCCATGCCAGGACATAATCAACATACTCCTTATCATCATAATCAAAAACCCTACAACCCCTGCCCGCCTTAATCAACAAAGGCTCCCCCCCGACATACGCAAAACTACGTACCGGGCTGTCTACCCCGCCAACTAAATAACGCTTGGCTAAAGCGAATAATTTTCCTGTCTTATCCATCTTGCGATATCCTTAGCGTGGTACGTAATAATATAATCCGCTCCTGCCCTGGCTATGGAGGTAAGCACCTCCCTGACTGCCTTTTTTTCTTCCCAGATTCTCTGATTAGCCGCCAACTTTACTAAAGCATACTCCCCGCTGACATTATAGGCCGCCAGAGGATAATTAAACTTTCGCTTGGCAGTTTTAATAATATCTAAATAACTTAATGCCGGCTTAACCATCACCATATCTGCGCCAGAATCGATATCCTCTTTGATCTTATCAAGCGCCGCTTGAGTATCTCTATAATCTAACTGATAAACGCTGCGGTCGCCAAATGCCGGGGCAGAATTGGCGGCATTACGGAAAGGGCCGTAAAAGTTAGAGTTAAATTTCGCCGAATAGCCTAAAATTTTAGTCTTTCCGCAGCCATGCTTATCTAAAGCTTTCCTGATCGCCAGAACTTGCCCGCCAGCCATAGCTGAAGGCGCCACCCAATCCGCCCCCGCCCTGGCATGCGATAAAGCAATCCTGGCAAGGGCTTGCAGGGTTAGCTTGTGATCTATTTTCCTGGCGGAATTTAATATCCCACAGTGCCCATGTTTAGTATAGGCACATAAACAAACATCAGTAAACACCGTTAAATGCGGGAATTTAGACTTTATCTTCCTTATCGCAACCGCAATGATACTATCCTCCCGATAAGCAGCGCTTCCCAAATTATCTTTATATTCAGGCACACCAAATAAGATAATTTTATCCAATCCCAGGCTAATGATTTCTTTGATGTCCTTAAGCAGCCTATCGACCGAAAAACGAAAAAACCCGGGAAAAGATTTTATTCCCTCTTTTATATCCCTGCCCTCTACCGCAAAATATGGATAAATCAGTTTATTTAAACTTATAGCCATAAATCTTCTTTCCATATTTAACTACCTCTCCTACAATAAAAACTGACGGGGATTTAACCGCATATTCCTTAGCCTTTTTTACGATGTTGAACAGTGTGCCGCTAACAATCCTTTCTTCTTTAGCCGTGCCCCGCTCAATAAAAGCGCAAGGCGTAGTTCTATCTCTTCCGGAATCAAGAATTGTTTTCACCACCGCTTTGATGTTAACTACCGCCATCAGATAAATTAATGTATCACAATCCGGAGCATCAAGCTTAGCGTTATTACTTTTGCGCCCGGCGAGTACGGCAACAGATGAATATTTTCCCTTACGCGTTAAAGGTATGCCGAAGCTTTCCGGAGCAGCAAACGCTGAAGTTATCCCCTGGATAATCTCAAAATCAATCCCTTTATTCTTTAAATAGAGCGCTTCTTCGATCCCCCGGCTAAATACTAACGGGTCCCCGCCTTTAAGCCTGACCACAATCTTGCCCTGGTTGGCTAATTTAAAAAGCAGCTTATTGATCCGGTCCTGCGCTAAAATATGCAGGCCGTCTGCTTTTCCGCAACAGATAACCTGAGCGCCTTTTTTGACAAACTGTAAAAGTTCCGCAGAAGCCAAAAAATCATAAAGTATGGCGTCTGCCGCTTTTATTTTTTTTAACCCTTTGACACTGATCAGCTCCCAGTCTCCGGGACCGGCGCCGATAATATAGACTTTACCGCTTGCCACTTATCCTCCCTGCTTACTAAAACCAAGCTTCCCTGTTTGGGGTGCACGGGGAAAACATCCGCGCTAAAAACCTCACAAATCATATGCTCAAGCCTAAGCCTGATCATTGCTGCCTGGGCAACAATTAAAGCGTCAATTTTACCCGCATCGATTAAACCCAGCCTCTCCCCGATATTACCCCGCACATCAACCGATACCAAATCCTGCCTTAATGCGCGTATCTGCTCTTTCCTGCGCCGGCTGCTAGTACCAACCCTGCTGGCAGAAGGTAGATCCTTTAACTTGAGCCTGCCCCTTGATACTAAAGCATCCAGCGGACTAATCGACTTTGTTTCTAAAACAACTCTCAAGCGGTCATTCAATTTATCAGGTAAGTCTTTACTGCTATGTAAAGCGATATCAACCTTGCCGCTTAAAAGCGCATGATCAATCTCTTTGGTAAAAAAATCACTTCCCTCAACCCCGGCAAAAGAAGTAACCTTATCCAAGTCACCAAGGGTAGAGATTATCACCACCTCAAAATTAACCTTCGGGAACATTCCCTTCAGTTCATCAACTTGACTGATCGCTAGCGGGCTTGGCCGTGTCCCAACTCTTAACATATTCATTTTCCTTGCACAGTAGCGCACCGGCCACTCGAATATGACCGGGAGATAATCGCTTCCTCAATTAAATACTCTGCTAAATTTAAATTCCCCTGAAAATACCTATTTATATTTTTTGCGGCTTGCGCCAAATCATCCAGGTTTTTCAAGACAATATTTTTTATTTTGCTTAGCTCGCCTGCCACATTCATCGGAAAACCCAGGTCATATACGTACAAAGGTTTATCCCTTTGTAAAACTGCATCCGGAATATCTGCCGGTTTCAGAATGATATGCGGGCTCCTGGCAGCGCTCACTATGGCATCCAACCGGAAAATTACTTGCCTAAATTGATTAAAAGATAAAACTTGCCCACTCACCCGGCTGGCTAAAGTTTGTGCCTTAAGGCGATTCTTATGCGCGACAAAAGAAAGTTGCATATTATCCGGCTTGAATTCTGCCAAAAGCTCAGCCAGTTTCCCGGTTCCCACTACCGCCAGCTCTAATTTCTCCCCGCCAGCTCCAAGATCTTTTAAGTCTTGAAATAATAGTGCGGCAATATTACTCTCATTGGAATTAAGCCCAGATTTAAGCCGGATTTCAGCCGCTAAATCAATTATCCAGCTCCAGAATTCAAATAAATCCCTGGGTAATCTATCCTGGCTTAACCAGGCTCGAAGTTGCTCTAAAATCTGATATTCCCCCTTCAGTTGTGATTCAATCCCGCAAGCCAGGCGCAAACCATAGCGTAAAAACTTAAGCTCCGTATCCCGAATATAGCCGTACTCGAAAAATTCAGGAAATTTTTCTCTGAAGCGGACCAGGTTAAAAATAATTTCTTTCTTCGTCCTCCCGGCAAGACTAATATCGAAACGGTTGCAGGTAACTAAAATTGCCGTATCTAACTCCGCAATTCCTTTCCAGAAAGAATCGACTTGGCGGCGGCCAAGATACATTTTTTGCCGCACTTGAGCTGGTGCGCTTTTATAATCCAGCCCGATAAGACAAAAATTCATCCCAGTGCTCCTTAAGAAAATTTTTCAGGTCACGCGAAAGTTTAGGATCGCGGCCGTTTGAATTTATGGCAATAACCGCATTCCGCTGCTTAAATACTGCCGGGGAAATAAAGGTACTTAAAGTTGAGTTATCGACAATATTAACCAATACCCCCCGCCTCACCGACCAAGAACTTACCTTTTTATTGGTTAAAGTATCGTTGGTAGCGGCAATCACAATTCTGGCTTTAGCTACATCGCTTTTCTTAACCTTACGATTTAACCAGGATAGCTTACCCTTTTTAGCTAAACGCTCTAAAGCCGCCGTTACTTTGGGAGCAATTACCGTAACCTTGGCTTTAGATTTTAATAAACCGGTAACCTTGCGCCCAGCAACCTTCCCAGCACCAACGACCAAAACCTGGGCTCCTTTAACGTTCACCGCTACCGGATAATACTCCAAATAACCACCCTCCTTAGCTGCCCACTTTCAAAGGCCGCGTGTGTATGCCGCATTCTCCCCCGCACTTACTCGTTCCGATCCAGCGCCCGGCCCTCTCATTATCATCACTCGTGATCTTAGTGCAGGGTGAGCAACCCAGTGAACGATAGCCTTGGGCGTATAATTGGTTAACCGGTACGGAATAAATCGCCAGATACTGCCAAACCTCTCTTTCTTTCCAGATAAGTATAGGATTAAGCTTAACTAAGCCCTCGTCTCTTTCTTCGACTTCCTTAAAATCTGTCCGAGTGCGGCCTTCTGTGCAACGCAAACCGGTGACCCAGCATTTTACCTGCATCTCCTCAATCGCCCTTTTAACCGGCTCTACCTTTAAAATATCACAACAAAGATCAGGCTGAGTTTTATAAAGTTCCGGCTCAATTACCGCGTCATTTTGATAAACCTTAAGTTCCGGGTATCTTTTTACTTCACGATTCATAAATGCCACTGTTTCCGGAGGCTTAAACCTGGTTGTAACAATAAACCCGCGGATCTTAGGGTTAACCTTTTTGGCTAAATCCCAAACCGCAACTGAATCCTTGCCCAGACTATTAGCGACCACTAATGAATCACCATAACGCTGGTATGCCTCTTCAATCAACTTTTTTGAACGCTCCACCTTCTCCTTAAAATTCAACTTCTCTACTAGCTCTTTTAAATCACTCTGGTTCTCCAAAATACTCATTCCTGCTTCCTCCTTTTTCAGATTATCTATATCTGATAATCTTGTGGTTTATGCCTTCCGAAATCGATTTTATTCCACAACCGCTCGTGGAAATAATAAAGGATCATCTTCACTATATCAATACCTGCCCCCACTCCAATTGCCTGCTTCATGTTCTTGGTATATGCAAAAATAATAACGATCGTCAAAATAAAACTAAATATTCGCCAGGATAACGATTTACAGATTGACCTTTTTGGATGTTCCACTTTATTTCCTTTAGTTATTAAATTGAATAAGTGAGGACTTTTGACGAAGAGTTAATTTGCTGCCTCAATTTATCAAAAGTGATGTTATCGATAATATCCGAAGTGGCAAACGCAACTTTCTGCCATATCCCCTTAAAAATACACCGGCGTAAATCTGAACAATTAGAATAACCTTTTTCCACGCAACCGATTGGTTCAATCGGCCCGTCAATATAACGAATAACCTGCCCCAGGGTAATTTCTGAAGGATCTTTAGCTAATTGGTAGCCTCCGATATTCCCACGCTTACTTTCCACAAATCCGCCTTTTTTCAGGCCTAGTAATACTTGCTCTAAAAACTTTACCGGGGCATCAATATGCTTGGCTACATCGTTGATCGTAGAGAGTCCTTTTTCATAATGCAGCGCCAAATCCAATAGTGCTTTTAACGCATAGTCGCCTTTATAGGTAATTTTCATCTTGATCCCCCTTTAGTCTACTATCTCTATCAACATAGTAGAGTATAACTAAAAAAAATAGTTTGTCAAGTATTTTTTTATAAATTTTCCAGCTCCCATAATTCATTGCGGATTTCCTGATGCGCGGCAGGGTCAGTGCTGCGGTATATCTCCTGCGCCTTGCGCCAATGCTCCTTTGCCAGATTTTTACGCCCTCTTCTTTTATAAAGTAATCCCAGGTTATAATTGGCGCTGGCTAGATCCAGGCGGCTATTAATCTGGCTGGCTAACACTATAGATTGCTTAAAATAGTCTTCGGCTTTCTTTAGATCATCAATCTCCAAATAGAGCTCTCCGATCATGTTCAGGCCGCAGGCTAAATTTACCTGATTATTATTTTTCTCATCCAGCTTTAACCCCTTAAAATAATAACTCAAGGCGCTTTGATATTGCTTTTGGAAAAAATAAATTTCCCCGATATTAAAATAACAATCGCTTAATTCATTGGTCAGTTTCAATCTTTCGAATAATTTCAGGCTTTTAACATAAAAGCTCTTGGCTGCTTCATAATCATTCTTATTTGCAAAAACCAGGCCGATATCGAAATAATCGCTCGCCAAGTTCTTCATATTCTCAAATTTTCCCGGGTAATCCAGGTTAATCGCTACACTCTTAGTTAATAGGTCCAAAGCCTGATCGTAATCCCCTTTGTCAATATTCCAGACCGCCAGCTTCCTGAGGGCTAAAGCCTGGCCTTGCCGGTCATTTAATTGCCGGCTTAAATTCATCGCTTTATCATACAAATCTTTAGCTTTATCATACTGCCCATCAAGTTGATAGAACCAGCCCAGCTTGATATAGGCCTGAATAAGCTGGATTTGATTATGCAGTTTTTCGCTTCTGAGCATATACTCGACATAATATTTCAAAGCCTGCTGTTTATCACCTAGCTGCTGATAGATATCCGCGATGATCGGATAAACCGCTAAATAGTCTTTATCCCTGCTGATTAGCTGCTCTGCGATCTTTAAGGCAGCCTGATTATTGCCCTGGCGGTATTGAGCAGCAGCCCGCAGAAATAAATATTGTTTTGCCGGGTTAATCCTGGGCAGCCAAAATGCCAACAAAGCTGCTAAGAGCAGGATGCCTGCCCCCTGGCCGATCTTAAATATTAACCGCTTGGGAATCAGCCTGGCTTGGGAAATAACGTTTTTACAGCGCGCGGTTTTGAAGAAGAAAAATCCCGGATCACCGTAAAGCAAATAATTTACCCAATGTAAACTCGCTAATCCGTACTCTTTAATTAATTTTAACCTGGCTAAACGCAAAGCTTCACCCACGCTGGATCCGGAAATAAGCTGGGTATAAAATGCGCGCGCAAAAACCAAGCTTGCATTATCTTCGATCTTCCGGATCGCTCCGATATAATGCCTGACTCCCGCAAATAAAAATGCGCAGGCCATTCCGTAATTAGTCTGCTGATATTGCGCGTCAATCAAAGCCGGATCAAGCTTGGCCGAATAGCAACCGTTAGAAAATACTAAAACCGGCAGGCTGTAGCTTTGCCCCATCTTCAATATATCCTCGGCCTTAAAGACGCCGTCACTTAAGACCCAACCGCTTGCTTTAGGCTCAAGCTTATCGAATTCACAGTGGCCTGCGAAATGCACAATATCATAGTCGGCGATATTTTTCTTCACATATTGTTTATTGATCTGGGTAGACTTAAAATCAACGTGGACTTTTTTGGTCTTATGAATAAACTGGTTTTTAATATTTAAACCTTCCAGATAAGCGGATTTTAGGTCACCGCTAGGATTAGCCAATATCAGCATTTTTAAGCTATCTGTTAAATCACGGTATTGTAATGAAGCTTCCTCTCCCTTGCTGCGCACGAGCCTGCCTAAACTGAATTTCAAAGCAAGGAAATCTGCCCCGTCAAAAATTAATTCCCAGGGGAGCTGGATCAACTCTTCATCTAAAAAAAGAATTAATCCGCAAGGCGGGCTCTCTTTAAGCCTGGCCTTGATCGAACGGTTAAACAGATGATCCCAGAATAATTGGCCGGTTTTTTGCAGGCTTTTTAGCTGCTGGAGCTTAGCGGAGTGATCTTTAGCCGAGCGGTTTAAAACAGCGACCATCTCCAAACTTAATTGCTTAAGTTCCTCAAAAGAAACCCCCACCTGGCTGTAATGCCGTAAAGTGGGGGCAGATTGACTTTGCTGGAATAAGCCTATTCTAAGTGAATCTTCCTGCTTAAATACCTCCAAAATCAGCGCATCGGGCAGTTGCATAAATTTAGACCTTAACCTGCAGATCAATTACCGCGACTCTTTCCTCCTGGCGGCTAACCTCTACCGAATAATTACCCGGCTGGATATTTTCAAAGAAACTGCTGCCGGATTCATTAACATAGGATTCCAGCTCTAATCCATCCTTAATTAAAGTAACCCGCAAGCTTTTATCAGCCTTTTTCGCCTGCTTATCCGTCACGGTAATCGTCAGATTGAAACTCTGGGTAGTTTTATTTTGAATTTTAGCCAATACCCGGATCTTTTGCAGATCTTTTAAAATACTGATTTCTTCCTTAAACTCGCTGATCTTGCGGCTGCGCAATACCGGCGCCGGAACCAGCTCCTGGCCAAAAAGCACATCCCCGGTAGTCTGAATAATTTCCAGGGCTTTTTCCTTAAGTTTAAGGCAAATCTCCAGTAAATTTTCCCGGGCACCCTCATTGACTAATCTTTCAACCTGCTCAAGCAGCCCTGCAGGTAAATCCAGGCTTAAGTGCGGCTGGATCTTAAGCTGAGTAGCCAGATATTCGGCGCATAGATCGCATTTAAGCAGGTGCTTTTGCACCAAACGCTTATCAGCGGGCTTAAGAGTATTCTCAAGCAGGCAAACCAACTCCTCTTCACTGGGATGCTCTTGGCCTGCAAAGCGTTTAGCCGCCTTCCATTCACGATAAATAATTTTGGTAATTTGCTCAAGATAGTTAGTCATCCCTCTCCTTACTCTAAGCTTAATAGACGTAGCTGCTTGTAAAATCTAACCCAAAAAACCTTTCTTTTTAAAGCAATCCTGCAGTTTCTCTAATATTCTGCTTTTACGCATATCCACCGCCCCGCGGCTGAGTTTAAGGTGTTCTTTAATCTCATCCAAAACCAACTCCTGGTTCAAAAATAACTCCAGAAAATACTGCTCTTCCAATTCCAAACCATCAATACACTCCCGAAGGGCCTTACGATTATCCTCTCGGGCCACAAATTCCTTGGCTCCCGCTGAAAGATCAGGCAGGACAGCGGCCAAGCTAAACCCTTCCTCATTTTGGGCATCCATCGATACTGCCGGCTTAAACTTACGTAAATAATCAATGGTAAAATTAATCGTCACCTGCCTTAACCAGCTGGCTAAAGTACAACCATTTTTACCGCGATAAGTAGCCAATTTCTTACAGTTATCTTTTATTAAACAGGTAAATAGCTCCTGGAAGATATCCTGAGCCTGATCGGAGGAGGCACTGCGGCCTTTAATTGATAAAACACTATAAATATAGTTATAGATTAGGCGGGTGTAGCGTGAAATGAATTCAGCCCAGGCCTGTTTATTACCTTTTAGGCAGCTTTGAAGGAGCTCCCGATCATTCATCAAGGATATTATAGTACCAAAAGAAGCGAAAATAAATAAAAATCAGCATAAAGAAAGGGGGCATTTTCATCCCTGCGGAGAAAACGCCCCCCCTTTTTTTTCGATTAACCGGATCGG
This sequence comes from Candidatus Omnitrophota bacterium, assembly GCA_020052635.1. GTDB lineage: Bacteria > Omnitrophota > Gorgyraeia > Gygaellales > Profunditerraquicolaceae > UBA6249. Next base: position 78 of record JAGVOR010000121.1, on the reverse strand, counting down.
ATTACTTCAAAAACGCATTTCTGATGATAAATGAGGCAAAAACAATCGAAACCATCGACATCAGCTTAATCAATATAT
>JAGVOR010000018.1 GCA_020052635.1 Candidatus Omnitrophota bacterium | reverse complement strand
CAAGGGCCTGGAGCTGGAGCTGCTGCGAAAAAAACATGAGGCCTTTCCGCCGCCGCAGGCATCCTCCGGCAGTAAAGACTGGCAGTTGAAATTCCGCGGCTATGAGCAGGATGAAATCTTAACGCGCCCGCTTAAAACCGACGAGCAGGGTGAGGCTGAATTTAGTTTTGTGCCGGAACGCGAGGGCTATTACCGTGTTAGCTGGTACAGCAAGGATAAGCGAAAAAATCCCATCAATGCCGAGGTAACCGTCTGGGCCGCGGATAATAAGACCACAGAGCTTGGCTACCGGCAGGGAGGCGTTGAGATTATTGTCGATAAGGACACCTTTAAAAGCGGGCAAACCGCGCCGGTGATGTTAAGTGTGCCTTCAAACGACAGGTATGTTTTATTCAGCGTAGAGGCGGATGATTTTTACAGCTATGAGCTTTTGCATTTAAATGGCACGGTTAAATTTATTGAACTGCCGATTACTCAGCAGTATGTGCCGAATATTTTTCTAAGCGCGGTAATGGTCAGTGAGCAGCAGATATTTGTAGATACAAAGCAGGTGGTAGTGCCGGCAGTGGAGCATTTTATTGATGTGGAGCTAACCGCGGATAAAGAGCAGTACCTGCCGCAGGAATCAGGCAAGTTCCGGGTAAAGACAAAAGATTATAAAGGTAATCCCGTATCCTGCGAGCTGGCCTTAGGCGTGGTGGATGAGTCAGTATATTATATCCAGGCAGATTACGCCCTTGACCCCAGAGAGTTTTTCTACGGGCAGAAGCGGCAGCAGCATATCCAGACGCAAAGCACATTTAATCAGAAAAGTTATATTTGCCTGGTAAAAGGCGATAAGGATCAGCTTGTTGACGCGCGGTATGCCGGTAACCGTGAGGAATTGAGGAATAAGTTAGGAGGTGTAGGCGGTCAATATTATTATGGTGAGGAGTCATTAAAACGTAGTAATTCGGTTTTGGATGCTGCTGCTCCAATTACGGCTTGTAAAAGCGAAGTAGCTGTAGGTGATGAAATGAATGGTCCTGAAAAATGTCTTTCCCTCTCGAGTGGCTTTTCTGAGCAGAAAGAAAAAGGGGGTTTTGATCAAAAAACATTCAGTGATAAAGATGGGATTCCTTTACAAGAGCCCTCAGCCGCGGTGCAGGTGAGAAGTGATTTTCGTTCGACAATATTCTGGGGGCCGGATATACTTACGGATAAAAATGGCCAAGCGGAAGTTGAGCTTAAATTCGCGGATTCCTTAACCACGTGGAAGGCATCGGCGCGGGCATTAAGCCCAATTAATCAGTTTGGGATTGCTTACAGTTCGGTGCGGACGAAGAAACCTTTGATTGTCCGCCTGCAGGCGCCGCGCTTTTTTGTTAGCGGAGACCTTGCGGTAGTATCCGGTGTGATTAATAATAATACAGATGAAGAGATTGTGGTAACTCCGGGTTTAAAGGTTAAGGGACTGGTTATCAGCGGGCTCTATCGCGGCGGCCAGGTTGTAAAGGCTGAGCAGGGGCCGCTTAAGGTAAAGGCCAATAGCCAGGAGCGGGTTGACTGGGTAATATCCGCGCAGGAGGCGGGAACGGCAAAAATACAGGTAAGCGCGCAAGCGGACAAATACGCGGATGCTATGGAAAAGACATATCCGGTATATGAACACGGCTTGGAAAAATTTATCGCCAAAGCCGGTAAACTGCGCGGGGATGAGGCTATCTTAACTCTTGCTCTGCCTAAAGAGCGCAGGACAGGCTCAACTGAACTGCGGGTTCAGCTTAGCCCGAGCCTGGCGGTTACTATGCTTGATAGTTTGCCCTATTTGATTGATTATCCTTACGGGTGCGTGGAGCAGACCATGAGCCGGTTTTTGCCGGCCGCGGTTTGTTTAAATACGCTTAAAGATTTAGGGCTTGATCCTGATGAGGTTACGGGTAAAATTTTCGGCGGTATTGAGCCGGAATACGCGCAAAAGACACACGATAAAGAAAAACAGGATTTAAATAAATTAAATGACATGATCAAAAAAGGCCTGGAGCGCTTGTATGACTTCCAACATTCAGACGGCGGCTGGGGCTGGTGGAAAGAAGGAGACAGCGATCATTTTATGAGCGCTTATGTTGTCTGGGGGCTCTCTTTAGCGCAGGAGGCGCGGGTGGACGTAAGAAGAAATGTTATTGAGCGCGGGGCTGCGTATCTTGAAAAAGAGATGATCGAGGAAGAGGATAATTATGATATGCAGGCCTGGATACTGCACGCTTTATCTAATTACCGGGCGGTCTTTGATAAAGGAAGGCTTAAGGAATTTGAACAAAAGGCATTGGATAACCTTTGGAAAAACCGGGATAAGTTAAATGCCTATACCCGGGCCTTGCTTGCCTTGTCCGCGCATAATTTCAAAGACGAGGAAAAGGCCTTAATCTTGGCGCGCAATCTGGAAAATGGGGCAAAGAGAGATGATACCCCTGATACCTCCATAATCCAGCGCGGCAGTCAAAAGTCAGAGGAAGCGGTTATCGCTACAGCGCATTGGGGAGAGGATGGTATCTACTGGCGCTGGTCAGACGGCGGGGTGGAGGCCACGGCGTTTGCTTTAAAGGCGCTGGTGACAATCGACCCGGAGAATAAGCTGATTGAGCCGGTGAGTAACTGGCTGTTAAAAAACCGGCGCGGCAGCCAGTGGAAAAGCACCCGGGATACGGCGATTGTAATCCTGGCCTTTAATGATTATTTAAAACAAAGCGGGGAACTGGATACCAATATAGAATATGAATTATCGGTCAATAATAAACGCGTTGCCAAGAACAGGGTTACCAAGGAAGATATCTTTTCCGCGCCCAGCAATTTTGTAATTGCTCCGGAGTTGATAAAGGACGCGGGGAATGAGGTTAGGATCAAACGCCTGTATGGAAAAGGGCCTTTGTATTTTTCCGCTCAGGCAAAGTTCTTCAGCCTGGAAGAGCCGATCACACCCGCGGGTAATGAGATTTTTGTGCGCCGGCAGTATTATAAATTAGAGGCAAAGCCGACTTTGCTTAAAGGCTATGTATACCAGAAGACGCCTTTAAATGATCAGGGCACAGTTAAAAGCGGTGAAAGAATCGAGACGGTAATCACCATTGAGGCAAAGAATAATTATGAATACCTGGTGTTTGAGGATTTAAAGCCGGCGGGTTTTGAAGCAGTGGAGGTTAAAAGCGGAGAGCCTGTGTACGCCAAAGAGCTGAAATCCGCGGCAGTGGAACGGGGTTTCGGCGATACGGGCAAGCAAAAGTCCGCATCAAAAAACCAGGAAATCCGGATGCCGTCCGGCGAGGACAAATACTTAGGTTTAGAATCTGAATCCTTAACCTGTGTGCCTTCACCTGCTCAGCAGGATACGGATTATACCGGACGGACTCGTTGGGTATACCAGGAACTCCGTGACCGCAAGGCAGCCTTATTTATCGATAAACTGCCTGAAGGCGTTTGGGAAATCCGCTATGAATTAAGGGCAGAGGTCCCGGGAAAATTTCATGCCCTGCCGGTAACCGGATACGCGATGTACGTCCCGGAAATCCGGGCCAACGGCCAGGAGATCCGGGTTGAGGTGAGCGAGTAAAAATTTCTTGGATATTTCCGAAGGGCTGATAGAGTATAATCCTCTCAGCATATCAGGGGCGCTGATCGCCTTAAAGGCGAGGGAATAGGATCCGGGGGATTGAGACGGCATATATTTTTATATTTACATATTTAAAAAAATGAATATAATGAAACTGTTGTTTTCTTTTTAAGGAAAAGGTTCAGCTATCGTTTCATTATTGAGAGGGAGCTCACGATGTTTCGACCGAAATTATTTACCTGTCTTAAAACATATTCAAGAGAACAGTTTATTAGCGATTGTATCGCCGGAATGATTGTCGGCGTGGTGGCGATTCCCTTAGCTATCGCGTTCGCGATAGCTTCCGGCGTTTCCCCGGATAAAGGCCTGCTTACCGCTATCATTGCCGGATTTATTATCTCAGCGCTGGGAGGCAGCCGGGTGCAGGTCGGCGGGCCCACCGGCGCGTTTGTCGTTATTGTGTATGGTATCGTGCAAAAATACGGCGTGGACGGTTTGATTATCGCTACGTTTATCGCCGGTATTTTTCTGGTGCTGATGGGAGTTGCCAAACTCGGGACAGCGGTAAAATTTATTCCGCATTCAGTTATCGTCGGGTTTACCAGCGGGATTGCCGTCATTATTTTCTCATCCCAGGTAAAGGACTTTTTGGGTTTGCGGATTGACGCGGTTCCGGCTGATTTTTTGGAAAAGTGGCAGGTTTTTATCGAGCACATCGCTACGGTCAATTATAACGCGTTG
>JAGVOR010000033.1 GCA_020052635.1 Candidatus Omnitrophota bacterium | reverse complement strand
GCGCAAAGTATCTTGCTGCATTTAAATAAAAGGCCCAAAGAGTATTTAATCAAAATATTAAAATCGGCTGTGGCTAATGCTAAGGTTAAAGGATTCGCCGCGGATAAGTTATATGTGTCCAAAGCGATTTGTAACCCCGGACCGATGTGGAAAAGATTTAAGGCTGCTGCTTTTGGCCGGGCTTCAGGGATAGTGAAGCGGACTGTGCATATTAAAATCGAGTTGGATTTAAGGGGGGAATAAACTAAATGGGTCATAAGGTAAGTCCGTTATTATTAAGGATCGGTTTTATCCGGCAGTGGCATTCACGTTGGTTTGCTAAGCCTAAGGATTTCCCGTTGTTTATCCAACAGGATTTTAAGATCCGGAAATTTATCAAAAGTAAATTTAAGCAAGCGGCGATCTCCAAGATCGTGATTGAGCGCTTAGCCGAAAGAATCAAAATCCGGATTTTTTCCGCTCGTCCCGGAATTATTATCGGCCGGCATGGTTCGGATATTGAACGGCTGCGTTCGGATTTGAATTCCATCGTTAAAAATGAACTCTCGATCGATATCCAGGAAATTAATAACCCGGCTTGGGATGCTCAATTGGTGGCGGAGAACATAGCTTTGCAGCAGGAAAAAAGAATTGCTTTCCGCAGGGCGGTCAAGCGGGCAATGGAGCAATCTATGCAGTCGGGAGTAAAAGGTATCCGGGTAAGCTGTTCCGGAAGGCTTAACGGCGCGGAGATGGGGCGTAAGGAGACTTATAAAATAGGTAAAGTGCCCTTACAGACTTTACGCGCGGATATCGATTATGGCTTTGCCGAAGCTTTGACTACTTATGGTTTAATCGGAGTCAAGGTTTGGATTTATAAAGGCGATATTTTAGGGAAGCAGTTGATTCAGGAAGATATTAAGCCGATGCAGTCGCAATCGGGGGCGAAGGAAAACTTTAAACCCGCCGGCCGTCCGCGTTAAGAGGACTGGCGTTTGCCGGAATCGCCCGGGTTAATAGAGTTACGACGGCGCGCGGCCTCCTGGCCGATACGCCAAGATGAGTTAATACGCAGGGAGTAAATAAATGGCTTTAATGCCCAAAAGAGTTAAATATCGTAAATTACAAAAAGGACAGCGCCGGGGAATTGCCACCAGTGGTTCTACCGTTGCCTTCGGAGAGTTTGGTCTGAAATCCTTAGATAACGGCTGGGTCAAAAATACGCAGATTGAAGCAGTACGTGTTATTTTGGCTCGGCAGTTGCATAAAGGCGGCAAGCTTTGGATCAGGGTTTTTCCGGACAAATCGATTACCAAAAAGCCGGCAGAAGTCCGTATGGGTAAGGGCAAAGGCGACCTGGATCATTGGGTGGCGGTAGTGAAAAGGGGTAAGGTATTGTTTGAGTTAGGCGGCGTGCCGCAGGAATATGCCAAGGCTTGTTTCAGGCTGGCGGCTTATAAAATACCGCTGCGCACTAAATTTGTAACCAGGGTACATAAATAAGATGAACCGCGTACCTTTGAGGTATTGGCGTGAGGGTTGCAGGGTTTAACCGTAACAGTAAATAAAGGAAGGTGCGGGATGAAACCGCAGGATATCAAAAATTTAACCAGAGAAGAGTTGCTGGAAAAAGAAAAAGCCCTGTATAGCGAATTAGCTAAATTGAATATTCAGCGTTATACCGGCACGGTCGAGAAGCCGCACAGGTTTTCCTTGATTAAAAAGGATATCGCGCGGATTAAGACGATGTTAAACCAGCAGAAAGATAAATAAGATGGCTAATCAAAAAGAATATACCGGGATCGTCGTGAGTGATAAAATGCAAAAAACGGTGGTGGTCAGGACGATGCATTTGAGCCGCCACAATAAATACTCTAAAACTTTGAAGCTTTATAATAAATTTAAAGCTCATGATGAGAAGGGGATCGCTAAGCTCGGCGATACGGTGAGTATTGTCGAAACCCGTCCTTTGTCCAAAGATAAATGTTTTATGGTTAAAAAGGTATTGAAAAAAGCCCAGAACCTGCAGGTGGCATTACCTGAGGAGATTGTTTAAGATGCTTCAACTTCGCAGTATTTTCGATGTCGCAGATAACACCGGGGCACGCCGGGCCTCATTGATTTGCGTGTTAAAAAAAATGGGCAGTTTTAACGCCGAGATCGGGGATGTGATCCGGGTGAACATCAAGGAATCTATTCCCGGTGCCACGGTAAAAAAGGGTGAGAAAGCCCGAGCGGTAATTGTACGTACCAGGCACGATATTAGAAGGGCGGATGGATCGATTTTACGTTTTGACCGTAACGCGATAGTAATTATTGACGATAAGGATAATCCCCGGGGTACTCGGGTATTCGGTCCGGTGGCCCGCGAGTTAAGGGAAAAGAATTTTAACAAAATAATTTCATTAGCACCCGAGGTAATTTAATGCAAAAAATCAAGAAAAACGATATCGTTGCGATTACCAAGGGCAAAGATAAAGGCAAACAGGGCAAGGTGATCAGTATTATTGATAACGGATCCCGGGCGATCGTGGAAGGATTGAACTTATTTAAAAAGCATAAGCGTCAAAGCCGCCAGGACCAAAAAGGCGGGATTATCTCGATTGAGATGCCGGTAGCGGTGGCCAATCTGATGCTATTTTGTAAACGTTGTTCTAAGCCTGTGCGCGTGGGCGCACTAACCCAAAAAGACGGCACCAAGAGCAGAGTGTGCAAAGTTTGTAACGAGGCTTTGTAATGCAGTTGTGCATAGTTTTAAGCATTAACCAGACAGGATAAAAATGGCACCCAGACTATTAGAAAAATATCGTAATGAAATTGTTCCGCAGCTTATGGCTGATTTTAAGCTGAAGAATAAAATGGCAGTGCCGGTAATTATGAAGGTAGTTGTGAATATGGGCGTCGGTGAAGGCACCCAGGATATTAAAGTATTGGAAAAGTCAGTCGAAGAGTTAGGCAACATTACCGGGCAAAAGCCCCTGATCCGCCGGGCCAAGAAAGCGATTGCTAATTTTAAGGTCAGAGAGGGCCAGGCGGTAGGAGCGAAGGTTACTTTAAGAAAAGCGATGATGTATGAGTTTATGGATCGC
>JAGVOR010000123.1 GCA_020052635.1 Candidatus Omnitrophota bacterium | reverse complement strand
GGCAATTTGAATATTATACCCGGACGATCACCGGGATTATTTTTGTCCTGGCGGGGTTATATTACAGCGGGATTTATATCTTGAGATTATTTTAGCCGGAGGCGAGATGGAAAAGATTGTTCATCAAGAAAGGCAGTTAAGTTTTTTTGAGAAATATCTTACCGGTTGGGTTTTAATTTGTATTACGCTCGGGATAGCTCTTGGCAAGGTATTCCCGCAGGTGGCTGTTAGGCTTGATCAGATTTCGATTTATCAGGTCTCGATCCCCATCGCTATTTGTCTATTCTTCATGATCTACCCCATCATGGTGAAGATTGATTTTGCTGAGGTCATTAAGGCAGGCAAGTCTCCCAAGCCAGTCATTCTTACGCTTGTAGTGAATTGGTGCATAAAACCATTTTCCATGTTGGCTATTGCGTGGTTGTTTCTGGGGCTATTATTTAAAGGATGGCTTCCGGGAGTGGAGATTGTAAAAGGAGGGGCACAAGTCGAATTATTCAGGTCTTATATCGCCGGATGTATTCTGCTGGGTATAGCTCCATGCACGGCGATGGTTTTAATTTGGGGGCATCTTGCCAAGGGTAATGACGGACATACGCTGGTCATGGTAGCTATTAATTCGCTGACCATGTTATTTCTTTATGCGCCGTTAGGAGGATGGCTTTTAGGCGTGAATAAGATGCCTATACCTTGGCAGACGATTGTATTATCAGTGGTGATCTATGTCGGCCTGCCATTATTGATGGGATATTATTCAAGGAAATGGTTGATTGCCAAGCAAGGATTTAAGTGGTTTGAGGAGAAATTTCTTCATTATCTGACACCGGTTTCAATCGGCGCTTTGTTGCTTACGTTGATCCTTTTGTTTTCTTTTAAAGGTGAACTGATCATCAATCAGCCGCAGATCATCTTTCTGATAGCGGTTCCGTTATTCATCCAAACCTGCCTGATTTTCGCGATCTCCTACGGAATGGCGAAGTGGTTAAAATTACCTTATCGTGATGCCGCGCCTTCGGCTTTAGTCGGAGCGAGTAACCACTTTGAAGTAGCGATCGCTACCTCGACCATTCTTTTTGGTTTATCAAGCGGGGCATCCTTGGCGACGGTAGTCGGCGTTTTGATCGAGGTGCCGGTAATGCTGATGCTGGTCAGGATTTGTTTAAAAACTCAAAATTGGTTCAAGCCCAAAGGCAGTCATGGATAAGAAAAAAGTTTTATTTATTTGCGTGCATAATTCCGCCCGTTCCCAGATGGCGGAAGCTTTTTTAAAACAATTGGCCGGGGAGAGGTTCGTGGTGGAAAGCGCCGGCCTTGAGCCGGGGACGCTTAATCCGGTTGTGGTTGAAGTTATGCAGGAGGCCGGGATAGATATATCCCAGAATAAAGCCAAGAGCGCATTTGATTTTTACCGGCAGGGTAAACAATACGATTACGTGATTACCGTTTGCGATGAATCGCAGGCAGGGGCCTGTCCGATGTTCCCGGGCCGGGGAGAGAGGCTGCATTGGGGGTTTGAGGATCCGTCTAAATTTCAAGGTACACGGGAAGAGAAATTAGAGAAAACCAGAACAGTAAGAGATCAAATAAAACAGAAGATTAACGAATGGATTAGACAGATGCCTTATTATCCCGCCTAATGTGAGCGGTATTTAATCTTGCCTTTAGTTTTTCCAGGTTTATACCCGCTTAAAAGTAACATTTAAAATATCAAAAATAAGCTATTGACAAAAATAATCTTTTGTTATATTATTGGCATATGCTAAAAAATAAAATCAATCTGCCCGGCCGGCCAAGAATCTATAGATGCGTCAGGAGGGAGCCCCGGGTGCGGTATTTTAAGCCGCAAGGGGTACCTTTGGTTGCTTTAGCTGAAATTTTTCTGAGCGTGGATGAATGCGAAGCCTTATGTTTTGCCGACCGCCAGGGTATGTATCAGGAGCAGGCCGCCAAAAGAATGGGGATTTCCCGCCAGACCTTCGGTAATATTATCGAATCTGCACGTAAAAAAACTGCCGAGGCGATCCTCTGCGGCAAGGCCTTGCGTATCGGGGGAGGCACTTATACGGTAAGCAAGTTTAGGAAACAAAATAAAAAACATGCGTAAAGAAAAGGCTAAAAATTATTTTCTAGGCAGAGACGGATGCGCCAAGCTTAATTGCGGCCAATCCGTAATCAAAGCCTGCTATGAAAAATTTGAAGCGCCGCTCGATGAAGTGGTGCATTTTGCGGCTTTTGGCGCAGGCAAAGCTCCGCAAGGAGAGTGCGGGGCGTATTATGCCGCGCGGCATTTGTTATCTAAAAAGTATCCCCATAAAATTGGCCGATTCACTCAGGATTTTATAAACTCCGCCGGTTCTTTGAAATGTAAAGATATACGTAAGCTGCGCAAGGCCACTTGTTTAGAGTGTGTGGAAAAAGCCGTTGACCTTTTGGAGGGAGAGAGCAATGATTAATAAAATTATCGCTTTTGCTTTAAGAAAGCCTAAATTGGTATTTTTGGTTACCGGACTTGCGGTTTTATTCTCCCTTTTTGCCTTTATCCGGGTGAAAGTTGATACGGATCCGGAAAATATGCTGCCGGAAAAAGAGTTTGTGCGCGTTTTTAATCATGAAGTAAAAAAGGAATTTACCATTTATGATTATATTGTTTTAGGGGTGGTT
>JAGVOR010000055.1 GCA_020052635.1 Candidatus Omnitrophota bacterium | reverse complement strand
TTTTCCAATTACCCTTAGTTTTAAGAAAGCTTAACCGCAAGGAAAAAAGTGGGATAACCCATGCACCAGTCGCTAAATTAGCGCAGGATTTTATTTCCGGGCTGCCCTTTGAATTAACCGACTCTCAACAAAAAGTTTGGGTTGAGATCCAGGCGGATATGTCCAGTTCCCAGGCAATGCAGCGGCTCCTGCAGGGGGATGTTGGTTCCGGTAAAACCGTGGTGGCTACTTTAGCGTGTCTGGTGGCGATTCAAAGCGGCCATCAGGCGGCTTTGATGGCCCCGACTGAAATCCTTGCCCGCCAACATTATGAAAAAATAGTTGCGCAGTTAGAGCGGTTGACATTTAGCGGCAGGAAGCTGCGCTTAGGTTTATTAACCGGCCAGGATAAGGAAAAAGAGAAGATCTACCGGCTGATTAAAGAAGGCAAGATTGATTTGATCATCGGTACGCACGCGCTTTTACAGGAGGATTTAATTTTTAAGGATTTAAGTTTTATCGTGATCGATGAACAGCATAAATTCGGAGTCGGACAGCGGGCACTCTTGCCTAAAAAAGGCAATAATCCGGATGTCCTGATTATGACGGCTACGCCGATCCCGCGTACTTTAGCGATCACCCTTTACGGCGACCTGGATATCTCGGTAATTAATGAATTGCCCAAGGGCAGAGTTCCCATTAAAACCCTGCATTTTAGCCAGGAGAATAAAAGTAAAGCATACACTATCCTTAAGGAAGAGCTTAATTACGGCAGGCAGGGGTATATTATTTATCCGGTGATCGAGGAATCTTACGCTTTGGATATTGCCGGAGCTAAAAAAATGTTTACCGAGCTTAAGAGCGGTGAATTTAAAGGGTTTAGGCTGGGTTTAATCCATGGTAAACTAAAGCCCGCGGAGCAAAACGAGGTGATGCTTAAATTTAAAAATAGGCAGCTTGATCTTTTAGTGGCAACGACGATTTTAGAAGTAGGTATTGACATTCCCAATGCTACTTGTATGATTATTGCTTCCGCGGAGCGTTTTGGCTTAAGCCAACTGCATCAGTTGCGGGGCAGGATCGGCAGGGGAAAGCTGCAGTCATTCTGCCTGTTAGTTTCAGATGGCCAGACAGAGGATGCAAAGGCCAGGTTAGCCGCAATGGTGGAAAGCTGCGATGGTTTCCATATCGCTGAAGAGGATTTAAAAATCAGGGGGCCGGGGGAATTTTTCGGGATCCGCCAGCATGGATTGGCAGAACTAAAGATTGCCAACCCTTTAACGCAAATGCAGCTGCTTAAATGCGCACGCGAAGAGGCGATTAACATGCTTAATCAGGATGTTAAGCTGGCCGAGCGTCCGCATCAATTATTAAAGGCAAAGCTGCTGCAAAGGTTCCCTGAATACGAAAAATTAATGTTGATAGGATAATTATGAGAATAACGACAGGCAAATACCGTAACCGCAAGCTGCATATGCCCAGAGGGATCCGCCCCACGCAGGATAAAGTGCGTAAGGCCGTCTTTGATATCCTGGGGGATATCGAGGGTTTGAACTTTTTAGAGCTTTTTGCCGGTAGCGGTGCTGTGGGTTTTGAAGCGCTTTCCCGGGGGGCGGCAGGATTGACCCTGGTTGAGTGTAACCGGGATGCCGTGCTGGCGATTAAGAGAAATATGGACCTGCTTAAACCCGATAACTGCATCTTATTCCACCTGGAAGCGGAAAAAGCGGTTAAGCTTTTGAGCCTGAACAGGAAGAGTTTCAATATTATATTTATTGATCCGCCATACTATAAACCACCCCGTTTACCAAAGCTAGAAGGGGCAGTGGAAACGGCTCCTGCGGCGAGCAACGTCGAGCCGCTGGCCCCTCGAGTTGGCTCGGCCTCCACGGCGAGCAACGTCGAGCCGTGGGGAAAAAAAATCTTGCAAACCCTGGAGGCTTATGATATATTAGCGCCTTATGGTTTGGTGGTGGTGCAGCATTCTAAGCTGGAACCGCTGCCGGATGAGACCATAAATTTGGGTTTAGTCAAAGAAGCTAAGTACGGCGATACTTGGCTTTCCATTTTTAGGAAGAAAGAGTAAGCTTTGCGCCGCCAATACCGCAAAATTCGCGGTACAATTTGCTAGGGTTTAGATGGGGCAAATTAGGAATCCGGCGTAATTAGTAGGACAGAGAGTTAGGACTTATGTGTCAGATAGCGATATATCCAGGGACATTTGATCCGGTAACTAACGGCCATATTGATTTGATCAGCCGGGCGCATGAGATTTTCACGGATGTCATCGTGGCGGTAGCGCATAATCCGCATAAAAAGCCGCTGTTTAGTTTCGAAGAAAGAATGGCCATGCTTAAGAAAGCGGTAGCCGGCATGGACGGAGTTACGGTTACCCATTTTGAGGGTTTGGTGGTGGATTTTGCGCATAAAATGAAAGCTAAAGTTTTGATTCGCGGATTGCGGATGCTTTCTGATTTTGAATATGAATTCCAGATGGCTTTAACTAACCGCAAGCTTTCCAGCGATATCGAAACCATCTTTTTGATGCCGCATGAATCCTACAGCTATCTTTCCGCTAAATTGATTAAGGAGGCTGGTGCCCTGGGTGCCGATCTATCCAGTTTTGTCCCGGAGTACGTCGAACAGGCCCTGCGGAAGAAATTACGCGCCAAAAAATAATCCCGCACCTTCTGGGTATTCCATGAGAAGGCTAGGGAAGAAATAAGAATTTAAGAGAAGGTGCGGGGTGAATCCCGCACCTACTTAATATTCAATAATGTTTTTAAAGCTAGGGTTAAGTAAGAATTAAGCAGTAGGTGCGGGATGAAGATAGCCATTAATCAGGTCCCGGCAGAGGGCCTGTATATAGAAGAAGAGATTAAATCTGCGCAGTTGGATTTAGATACCGACCTGATTAAATTCGGCCCGGTATTGGAGGTGAGGGGAAAAGTGACCAGGATTACCAATGCCCTCACCGTTGAGCTGAATATTAAGGGTAGCTTGGGAGCGGATTGTTCCCGTTGCCTTAGCCGCTACGATTGGAAGTTAGACAAAAACGTACGGTTCACCTATCCTTTAGAAAGCAGCGACAATTTTATTGATCTGGATCCTGATATCAGGGAAGAGATAATTTTAGATTATCCGATTAAGCCTTTATGCCGCCCGGACTGTCAAGGGTTATGTTTAAAGTGCGGCAAAAACAAAAACGAAGGAGGATGCAACTGTGGCTCTACCTAAACGTAAACATTCAGCGCAACGCGGCCGGAAACGCCGGACACACTGGAAGATTAAAGCAACCAGCCTTACTGCCTGCCCGCAATGTAAACAGCTTAAAGTACCGCATCAGGTTTGTGTGGTCTGCGGTTACTACGATGGCCGTCAGGTCATAGAGATCAAGGTTAAAGAGAAAAAGAAAAAATCCCGTTAAACCTTAATCAGTAGAAAGGTTATTGATGAAAATAGTCGTTGATGCCATGGGTGGAGATTTCGCCCCCCAAGTAGTAATTGATGGCAGTTTGGCTGCGGTCAAAGAGTACGATATTGAGGTCATCCTGGTCGGGGATGAGCCGCGGATCGGTGCGCTTTTAAAAAAAGCCAAATATACCGGAAACCGGATCAGTATCGTGCATACTACGGAAACCATCGAGATGTGCGAGCCGGCAGCCAACAGCGTGCGGCGTAAACGCAATTCCTCGATTGTCATCGGGTTAAACCTGGTTAAGGAAGGCAA
>JAGVOR010000086.1 GCA_020052635.1 Candidatus Omnitrophota bacterium | reverse complement strand
CAGCCAGGAATACGCCCCGCATAACCCCAGTCGCTGCGGAGTAACCACGCAAACATGGTTAGGCGCAAAAGACTGGCACAATAAACAGGAATAAAATGTATCCACGCTTTCATCGGTCATGCCGGCTAAACGCTCATCCCGTTGATTATATATTTCCTGGGCAGCCCGGGCTATGCGGTCAACATCCTCCTGATTAGTATAAAGTCTAACCTGCACTTTATCGACAATCGCGCTGTACTCCGTATGCAGCATGGCATGCAGAATGACCCCCAGGTGTTTTAACCGGAAACCTTTTGCGTAGGCATCCTTAGAGATACGGATCCAGACCATATCCCGCTGGCCCATATGCATCAAACCCATGCAATAGTTAATAAAACGGTGGACCTGTCTTTCCAATATCGGCTCGAAATCTTTCTGCATTTTACGGCCAAAAACATCAACCACAATCGCCAGGGGTAAGGATTTACTTCCCGGAGCAAGCTGGTCAATATCCGGGCCGGTCAATTCTACTTTTCCGTCAGTAATTGCAGTTTCATCCTGAGAAGTTAAAAATTCGATTGCCGCGCTAGACTTACCTCCGAACTCCACCGCCAACTGCTCCCGGCGTACACGCTCACCTTCAAAAGCTGCCGCATAAGGTACGGGCACCGCTACCTGCGACATCTTAACTTTAATCCCGCGGGTTAAAATGCAACGGGATGGCAATTTAGCGTAATCCTGTTCGGTAACCAGCGCTTCAAATAGAGTAGTATCGAGCTTGCCTAATTGGGGCACCTCTAAATCCGTAATAATCGGCAGGCCAAAGGCCAGGGCCCCTAAACCGGTGGCCACCAATAATTCATCCACATGTCCAAGTAAAAGAACAAATGCCGGAACCCGGTTACGGATATAATCCGCGATCGGCTTCCACTCACCCGGCTTATTGCCTCCGTAGATTAAGGGGGCGCGTAGCGCAAAATTAACCGCATAAATCGCACTCAAGTAATCATCCCCTAAGGGAACAATATAATTTTCCAAACCCAGCTCTACCCCCTGATTCAGAAGCTGCTGCCTGAAAGTATTACCCCCGGGGTTACCGGCCAATAAACTGACAATGCTTTTAGATTGAAAATCGCGGATTAAGGCCTTAGCAGACGGTTCATCTTTAGCCGCACCCAAAATCACCGCAATCCCGGCGATCCTTCCGTCAACCAGTTGCAGGCCAAGCGAGCGTAAAATTTTATCCGGAATAAATCCGCTGCCATTCTTAGGGTGCTCTTGACTGGATACCGCCAAAACCGCTAAAATCTCTTCGCAAATTAAAGTCGCGATCCCCTTATTTAATAAACCCTGCGGGCTATCGATAAACAAACCGCTTTCCGCCGGCTGATTACGCATCAGGTTTTCTGCTTGCTTAAATGCGGCCTGGCAATCCTGCAGGGTTTTTACTTCGATATTCAACAAAGCGGCGATCAAAGGCAGAAAATAATTCGTTTCCGGGAAGGCGATCTCGGCATTTCCCCCTTTTTCAGTAAGGGCGGTATTTAAAGATTGACGGGCAAGCTCTAATACGGCGGCGGCTCCTTTTGTCCCCAACTCAACCAGTAAGCCCGGAAGTCCGCCTGCCGGATCCGGGCCCAAAAAGCCCGCCGGTATAACTTTATCCACAAAGATCACTAAGCACACCCCGATCGCCTTGCCATCTTTTAACTTAACCGCCTCCGCCCTGCCTTCACCGACAATCTCCTGGATGGAGCTTTCGACTGCCTGGACCTGTTCAGGCAATTCGACTGCCGCAGACGGCCGGGCGCCGGATACTTTAACCCCCACGCCATATTTTTCATTGATAAATTTGGCCAGCCAAAAAGCAGCCGGAAGCGGCCCTTCGACATACACCGTATCATTAATCAGATAATCCTTAAGCTTATCAAGATCATTTTCCGAACTGATTAACACTACGCCTTTTTTTCTGGCTCCCGGCAGCTGCGGTAAGTTATTTGCCATTATAAACCACTCGCCTCCAAAACTTGTGTAACGATTTTATCCCAACCGATCGGCATAATATGGATCCCCTGACAGAGGGGTTTTAATTGCTTAATCAAACGGCTGGCGATTTCAATTGAGGTCGCCGCCTTATCCTTGCTTTCCTGCATCTGCTGGATCAAACTTTCCGGTACACAGATGCCGGCAACATGCTTATTCATAAAACGGGCCATCCCAGCGGATTTCAATAGGATAATCCCTGCCATAACCGGTATGCGCAGATGCTTAGTGCGCAAAACAAAATTCTCAAAAGCCCGGATATCAAAAACTGCCTGGGTCTGAAAAAACTCTGCGCCCGCCTGTATCTTCTTTTCCATTTTCATTATTTGCGGCACAAGCGGGTCTGAGCCGGGATTAACCACTGCCCCGATACAAAACTGCGGGGGTACACCTTCCAGCTTATGGTCCTGCATATCAAAACCTGATTGCAGCTTTTTGGCCGCCTGGATCAACTGCACGGAATCTAAATCAAAAACCGGCTTGGCCTGCGGATGGTCCCCTAAACTCGGATGGTCGCCGGTAGCGATTAAAACATTCTGGATGCCTAAAGCGGCAGCCGAAAGCAAATCTGATTGTAAAGCCAGGCGGTTACGGTCACGACAGGTTAACTGATAAATCGGCTCAAAGCCGTTTTGCTTCAGCAGAAAACTTGCGGTCAAAGAACCCAGGCGCATTACCGAGCTCTGTAAATCCGTAACATTAACCGCATCGACTTTGCTGCGGACTAACTCGGCAGCGGCCAGCATCCTGTCCGCGTGCATCCCTTTTTCCGGGCCAACCTCGCAAGTAAGAAGAAATTTATTCGTTTGAATCTTTTCTTTAAATGTCATTGTTGCTGGGCAAGCGCGGCTTCCACCAGGTTGCGCATTAAAACCGCTACGGTAACCGGTCCCACCCCTCCTGGCACCGGAGTAATATAGGAGGCCCGCCTCTGGGCCGCATTAAACTCCACATCACCCACAATTTTTTCATTTAAACGGTTTATACCTACATCCACGACAATAGCCCCTTCTTTTATCCATTCTCCTTTAATCAAATTAGGAGAACCCACCGCCACAATCAAAATTTCTGCCCTTTCCACATGCCCCTGAAGCTTCCCAGCTTCACTGGTTGCAATATGGCAGATAGTAACTGTGGCGAACTTTTCCAATAACAACATCGCCAGCGGCTTACCCACAATCTCACTATGCCCGACAATCACTACTTCCTTCCCGTATAAATCTACGCCGGTAGAATTTAATAACTCCATCACCGCGTTAGCGGTACAAGCAGCAATCCTGGCCCGGCCAAAGAGTACTTTACCGATATTAGTCGGGTGCATCCCTTCCACATCCTTATCCGGCTGGATAAACCCGCATACATTCATATAATTAATACTTGCAGGAAGAGGCAATTGCACAAGGATACCGTTAACCGCAGTATCAGCATTAAGCTTAAGTATAAAATCGATTAATCCGTCTTCGGATATGCTTGCGTCAAATTTATGCAGCACATATTTAATCCCCAAGCTAGTTGCGATTTTAGCCTGTGTCCTTACATAAGCCGATGCCCCCGGGTCATCGCCGATTAAAATACTGGCCAGAACCGGAACCTGCCTTAAACTTTGTACGCTGGTTTTAAGCTTCTCTTTAATCTGATCCGCGATAAATTTACCTTCTAATAATTTTGCCAAGGCCGGCCTCCGTAGTTTTACGCATCTTTAAAATAGGCCCGTACATCCGGTCTAACTCATTTTTAGTCTTTCTGGAAAGTTTGGCATCCCCCAAAGCTTTAAGATTAATCTCCACATTAAAACGGGCAGCGGTAAAAGCTGACTCCAAAAAAACCGCCGCCACCCCGATATCGCTAGCCAAATTAGAATTGCCTTTGGCCAAAAGAG
Organism: Candidatus Omnitrophota bacterium; assembly: GCA_020052635.1. Classification (GTDB taxonomy): domain Bacteria; phylum Omnitrophota; class Gorgyraeia; order Gygaellales; family Profunditerraquicolaceae; genus UBA6249. The sequence goes on along the minus strand of JAGVOR010000086.1, from coordinate 639 downwards.
GCAGGCATAACTTTGAAGCCCGGGCACTCAAGCGGGCAACTTCCAGCGGCACCGCTAATGACTTTTTAATATCGCCGCTTTTAAAGGCGGCAACATCCAAATCCACTAAACGTAAAAATTCTTTTCGCAATTTTTCTGACTTAACTAAGGTCGCTTTTAATTCTTTTTTGAAAAGGGCATAGCGGGGTTTATCTATGGTAAAATTAACCACCATGCTCAAAAGGGCCGCCGCCATCGCCGCATTCAAAGCGCAAGCGGAGCCGCCGCCGGGAGCAGGCAACCTGGCGCTTAAATCATCTAAATATTTGGCTAGGCTTTGGGTTTTATAGCGCATGTTTTTCAATTCTCCTTAAGCATCAAATCCGGGGGCTAATTCAAAAGCATCGGTAATCAAGGAAACCTGCGGCTGATTATTTTCATACAGGATCCCCACCACATCAAAACGCGCCGGCGCATCCAGCAGGTTTTTCGACCTTAAATAGCTCAAAGCTACCCGGCTGATCTGCCTTTGCTTGGCAGGAGTAACCGCCTCCTGAGGCAAACCGGCGTAAGCGCAATGCCGGGCTTTAACCTCCAGGAAACAAATTACCTCCCGGTGCCGGGCAATGATATCAATCTCCCCAAGTTTATTTTTATAAT
>JAGVOR010000087.1 GCA_020052635.1 Candidatus Omnitrophota bacterium | reverse complement strand
GTGATAATATTCACAATATACTATTTAACCCTACAAACCTGTAAAGTTACCTTTTCCTATGCAGCAATTTGTTACCCTACAGAAAAAAGATTTAAATACGTTTATCAGCGCACTGGTGCAATCTCAAAAAGTGGTCGCTCCGGTTTCCCGCGGATATAATAACTTTTCATTCCAGGAGGTTACCTCTGGAGATGAGATCTCACTTAAGTATATTCCGACTATTTTACCGCCGAAAAAATATTTTCTCCCGACCCAGGAAACGGTAATTTCTTATAATAAACGGGAAAACTCCGTAAACGCTACTCTTGAATATGAAAAGATGGTTATTTTCGGAGTGCATACCTGTGATTTAGCCGGTATCCAGTGTTTAAACATGGTCTTTGCGGATAAACCCAAAGATATGAATTATATCGTACGTAAAAGCAAAATCGCAATTATCGGTTTAGAATGCAATGATTATTGCGATGAGTACGCCAGTTGCCATGTGGTGGATAACCATCTGCCCAACGGCGGATATGACCTGTTTTTTACCGACTTAGGCGATGTATTTATGGTGCATATTAATACCATGTTGGGAGATGAATTGGTGGGTAAGGTGCCGGTTTTTAAGCCGGCGGATGATAAAGCGCTTAAAGCTTTGGAATCAGTGCGCCAAAAGAAGCGTTCGATTTTTAAAGATGAAGTTAATGTAAAACATGAAGATTTAAAACCCCTTTTTGACCGCTCATTTACCAGCAAGGTTTGGGAGGATTTGAATAAGCGCTGCCTGGCCTGCGGAAATTGCACCAATGTTTGCCCGACCTGTTATTGTTTCGACATTATTGATGAGCCAAACCTTGATTTAAATACCGGGGCGCGTTTGCGTCGTTGGGATTCATGCCAGACTGAGCCGTTTGCTAAAGTGGCGGGTAACGAAAACTTCCGTAAAGAGCGCTCCCAGCGGCAGCGTCACCGCTATATGCGTAAGTTTAAATATCCGGTTGATAAATATAGCCGCTATTTTTGTACCGGTTGCGGCCGCTGTTCGCGTACTTGCATGGCCGAAATTAAACTTAAAGAAACAGTTAACGCTTTAGCCAAGGAAGCCAAGTGAAACAAGTTGAATTAAGAGAATCCGAATACATTATGATGCCCGCGAAAATCCTGGAAGCGCGGATGATGACCGCCCAGGAGAAATATTTTAAGATTGCGCTTGATTCAGGGGCCAGCCTGGACCATGAGCCAGGTCAGTTTGTGATGGTCTCTCTTCTGGGGATCGGCGAGGCGCCAATCTCGATTTCTTCTTCGCCGACCAAGCGCAGCTATTTTGAATTGGTCGTGCGTAATGCCGGCAAGGTAACCAATGCTTTGCATAAAATGGAGGCCGGGGATTCTTTGGGGATCCGGGGGCCTTTTGGACGTGGTTTTCCGGTGCAGATTCTGGAGGGCAACGATCTTTTGTTTGTTGCCGGCGGTTTAGGGGTTGTGCCTTTGCGCTCACTGATTAACTTTGTGATCGATAATCGCCGCGATTTCGGTAAAGTGCATATCCTTTTAGGCTGCAAGAAACCGGCGGATTTGCTTTTTGCCGATGAGATCAAGGATTGGGAGAAGAGGCTGGATGTTAATTTTCATTGCACGGTAGATAAAGCCGATCCGGATTGGAAAGGCAATATCGGCCTGATTACTTCGCTGATTCCGGGAGTAAATCTTAACCCGGTGAGGACATTCGCGGTGGTCGTCGGCCCTCCGATCATGTACAAGTTTGTCTTAATCGAAATTTTAAAGAAAGAGATCCCTGAAAAGCAGATTTATGTTTCGTTGGAAAGGCATATGAAATGCGGAGTCGGTAAATGCGGGCATTGCCAGATCGCGCAATATTATTGCTGTAAGGATGGCCCGGTATTTTCCTATGACCAGATTAAAGATAATGTTGAGGCTTTATAATGCGTAAACCTAAAGTGGCTTTTTTTGACTTTGCTTGTTGTGAAGGCTGTCAGCTGCAAGTGGCTAATTTTGGCGAAGCGCTTCTGGATATTCTGGGTTTAATTGACGTAGTGATGTTCCGCGAGGCGATGTCGGAAAAAAGCGATGAGTATGATATCGCGATCGTTGAAGGCAGTATCACTACTCCTCACGATGTTGAACGGATCAAGAAGATCCGCGCCACGGCTAAGGTCCTGATTGCTTACGGCTCCTGCGCGACCATCGGCGGGATCAACGGGATGAAAAACAATTTTGATTTAGAAGATATCAGGAAATATGTCTATAAAAATGATGCTAAATATTTTGAAACGATCCCTACGCATCCGCTGCACCAGATAGTCAAGGTCGATTATTTTGTGCACGGCTGCCCGGTTTATCAGCCGGAATTCGTCAAAGTTTTAAAAGCTGCCTTAGCCGGCCTGCCCTATAATGTCCCGGATTATTCGGTTTGCGTTGAATGCCGCTTTAACGAAAATGTATGTATGTATGATAAAGGGATTACCTGCCTGGGCCCGGTGACCCGTGCCGGATGCAATTCCTGGTGTATTAATAACGGAAATATCTGTTACGGCTGCCGGGGGATGTTGAGTAATCCTGCCAAAGACGGCCAGATGGATATCTTAAAGAAACACAACATTCCCTTGGAATGGGTGACCAACAAAATGAATATGTACAATAAACCGCGGGAGCTGGATATAGATGAGCAAAAACATAAAGGTTAACGTTGAATATCTGACCCGGGTTGAGGGGCATGGCAATATCGTGGTGAATGTTAAAAACGGCAAGCTTGAAGAATGCCGCCTGGATATTGTTGAATCTCCGCGTTTTTTCGAAGGGATGCTGCGCGGCCGCTCAATCTTTGAAGCTCAACATATTACTTCGCGCATTTGCGGTATCTGCGCCTGTGGCCATACCCTGGCATCGGTTCAGGCAGGGGAGGATGCCTTAGGGGTTCTTCCTTCGGAACAGACGATTAAGTTGCGTAAATTCCTGCTCCATATGGAGAATATGGACAGTCATCTCCTGCATATTTATTTATTGGTTGCGCCGGATCTTTTAGGGGTTAAAAGTTTTGTCCCGTTGATCGAAACCCATAATACGGTCGTTCGCCGGGCCCTGCGGATGAAGAAGGTTTGTAATGATGTTTGTGATATATTGGTGGGCCGCCATGTGCATCCGATTTCATGTATTGTGGGAGGGTTTACCAAGTTACCGCGCGAAAAAGACCTCGACCGTATGCTTAATTTTTTAACCGGCTTGCGTCCGGATATGGAGGCGACTTTAGAGCTGGCTAAAACCCTGAAATTCCCGCAATTTAACCGGGAGACTGAATATGTCGGTTTAGTAAATGATAACGGTGAATACCCGATGCTTTCGGGGGATTTGGGCTCAACCGATGGTTTAAAGATGTCCAAAAAAGATTACCGTAAGCTCACTAATGAATTTGTTGTCAGCCATTCCAGCGCTAAGCACACTAAGGCCTCTCGTGATTCTTATGCTGTGGGTGCGCTGGCACGTTTTAATCTTAACCATGGCAAGCTTCATCCTAAAGCCAAAGAAGTAGCTAAAGTTTTGGGAATGAAACCAACGGTTACAAACCCGTATTTAAATACCGTTGCCCAGTTGATTGAATGTGTACATTCGCTGGAGGACTCTATTGAAATCTTACAGGAGTTTAAGGGTAAGGGCTTAGATTATTCTCAAGAGATTGTTGTTGGATTAAATGAGCGGGGCACTATTCCGGTCAAGGCGGGTATCGGAATCGGAGCGGTAGAAGTGCCCCGGGGTATTTTGTTCCATGAGTATGAGATTGATAAGCAAGGTAAGATTGTTAACGCCAATTGCGTGATTCCTACCGGCCAGAATTGCAATAATATCGAACAAGACATGAAAGCCCTGGTTCCGCAAATACTTGAAAAAAGCCAGGAAGAGATCACTCTTCTGATGGAGATGCTGGTACGCGCCTATGATCCGTGTATCTCCTGCTCTGCGCACTTTTTGAATGTCAAATTTGTTGGCCGGTAAGCTAGCAGATTTATTAACTCCTCAAGAATTTTCCCGCACTTTAATTATTACGGTAGGCAATTCTTTCCGGGCTGATGACGGGGCAGGGCCGTATATCGCCTCCGCCTTAAAACAAAGTTCTAAACTTTTTGTGATTGATGCTGGGTATACTCCGGAAAATGTCATTGATCAGGCAGTTAAACTTGCGCCGGGAGTGATAATTTTTATCGATGCGGCGGATTTCGGCGGGGCGCCGGGAGAATTGCGCTTAATTGATACGGGACATATTCCACAAGTATCTTTAAGCACCCACAGCATGCCTTTGCCGGTAGTAAGTAAAATTTTAGAAGAAGATACTAAAGCCAAGGTTTATTTTATCGGGATTCAACCCAAAAGTGTGGCGCACCAGGAAGGATTATCTTCTGAGGTAGAGGCATCGGCTGCGGTGCTGATACAGCAGATTAACGAAAGATTTAAAGATGCATGAGATCCATTTTCTTGAAGACTTATTGAAAGATATTACCGGACATATCCGCCGTCATGAAGTTAAAAACGTAACCCAGGTATTTTTGGAGCTGGGGGAGTTTACTGAAATTAACGAAGAGTCGCTGAGGTTTTTCTTTAAAGAAAAAACTAAAAATACGCCGCTAGAGAACGCTTCGCTTAACATAAAACACATTCCGCAGCAACGCGTTTTACGCCTGGTTTCATTTGATTGCGATTAATTTTAAATCCATCTTAACCTGTTAGTTAAATGTGTTACGCTATCCCGGGAAGAATAGAATCCATTGAAAATAAAACAGTGGTCGTAGACTACTTCGGCGAGAAGAAGAAGGCCTATAATGAGCTTGACGGCCTGGCGATCGGCGATTATATCTACGCTCAAGGGGGATATGCGATTCAAAAGATCCCGGAGGATGAGGCAAAAAGCATTTTAGCAGTCTGGAGAGAAACATTTTTTGAACTGCAGGAAGTGGATTTAAAGCTTTCCCGTCTTGACCTCAATCAGCAGTCCGTGCCGGCGGGATTTTTGAAAGTTCTGGATAAGGCAGCGGAAGGCAGAAAACTTACCAAAGATGAACTTTTACTTTTAATGAAAGGGAAAAGCCAGCCCGCCCTCAAGCTGCTCTTTAAAACGGCGAACTTTTTACGCCAGAAGCACCATAAAAACTCCTGTTGCGTGCACGGAATTATCGAGATTTCTAATGATTGCCGGGCTAATTGCGGTTATTGTGGTATCGCAGCAGGTAATCAAAATATTAACCGCTACCGCTTATCAGGCGAACAGATTCTGGAGGCTGCGCGCCAAGCGATAGAAATACATGGTTTTAAGGCGCTAGTGCTGCAGTCCGCAGAGGATAGCGGTTACGATATAAAAGAGTTAGCTGAAATTATCCGCAAAATTAAAGCTAATTGGCCGGCCTTGATTTTTATCAGTTTTGGGGAAGTAGGTTTGGATAATTTAAGAATACTTTATGATGCCGGTGCAAGGGGGTTGCTTTTACGGTTTGAAACATCTAACCCGCAACTCTATCGGGAGGTTACCGCCGGCAAAGAACTAACCAGCCGGATTGCGCATTTAAAGAGGGCTTATCAGCTGGGGTATTTGGTGATTACCGGAGGTTTAATCGGCTTACCCGGGCAAACCGAAGAAGACCTTTTAAATGATATACTCTTGACTAAAGAGTTGCACGCTGAAATGTATAGTTTCGGGCCGTTTATTCCCCATCCGCAAACTCCGTTGGCCGGCTATCCGTCTGCGTCAGTGGAAACCGTACTTAAAGTTAGCGCGATTTCGCGGATTGTGGACGCTGCCAATGCCAAGATCCTGGTAACGACGGCACTGGAGACCCTTGACCCTGCCGCCAGGAGGGAGGCGCTGCTTAGCGGTGCGAATTCTGTCATGCTTAATGTGACTCCGCTTGAGTATAGGCCTTTCTATAATATTTACCCTGCCCGTGCCCACGAGACTGAAAGCATTGAAACTCAGATTAGCGATACGATCGGGCTACTGATGTCTTTAGGACGTTCCCCTACTGATTTAAGTGTTTAAATATAGTAGATCGTAATTATGGAAATCGAGGTTAGAAGCAAAAGCGAAAAAGCAGTAGTTAGAATTTAGGTAAACTTACAATATGAAAACAAATAAACTTTGTATTATGCGGCTTTCTAAATATAAGAGCGCGCTTTATCGCCTTAGGTCAATGGGTTTTGTACGGATTTTTTCGGATAATTTAGCTGATGCCGTAGAGGTAACTTCGTCTCAGGTGCGTAAGGATTTTTCTATTTTTGATATCTCGGGAAACAAACGCGGTGGCTATAAGATTGATGAGCTGATTGAAAAGATCAATACTATTCTTGGCAAAGATGAATTGCAAAAAGTGGTAATTGTTGGTCTAGGAAAGCTGGGGAGCGCTCTTACGCATTATTCTGGTTTTGAAAAAGAAGGGATAAAGATTGTCGCTGCTTTTGATATAGACGCATCAAAATTTAAACACCATGAAAAAATCTCCGCTTTCCCCTTAGAAGCTCTACCGGAATTTGTGCGCAAGAATAATATTAGAATTGGGATTATCACGGTCCCGGCTGCGGCAGCTCAGCAAGTAGCTGACACTATGTTTTCGACAGGAATTAAGGGTATATTAAATTTTGCCCCGATACAACTGCGGGGGAATGGTGATTGCCTGATTAACAACGTGAATCTCGAGGTAGAACTGGAAAATCTTATCTATTTCGTTAATGTCTTAATTAGGACAAAAGTAAAATAAGTAGTAAAGGGCCTAGAATGAAGCAGATTAATGAAGAGAGAATAAATAATTTACTATTGGGCGCCGTAGATACCGATAGCCGTAAAATTGACAAGATTATTAATAAAAGTAAGTCCTTAAAGAGGCTTACGCTGGAAGAATCTGCAATCCTCCTTACAGCCCAGGATGCTGACTCTATTGATAAGATATTTACCGCAGCTAGTTTTGTAAAAGAGGAGATTTACGGTAAACGGGTGGTTTTATTCGCCCCGCTTTATATCAGCAATTTTTGTTTAAATAACTGTCTTTATTGTGCGTTTAAATCAGATAACTTGTCAATTAAGCGTAAAGCCTTAAGCGTATCTGAAATTAAATCAGAAACTGAATGGCTCTTAAGCCGAGGACATAAAAGGATATTGATGGTTTGCGGTGAGGATGCGCCGAAAGCAAAATCCAGCATAGACTATTATCTTGAAGCAATTAGAACTATTTATGCGGCAGAAGTGAGCAGAAATAAAATTAAAAGAATTAATATTAATTGCGCTCCCTTGAGCGTCAATGATTTTAAGAAGCTTAAACGATCCGGGATAGGCACTTATCAGATCTTTCAGGAGACTTATCATGAGCAAACTTATCGTTCTATGCATCTTAGGGGGCCCAAGAGTGATCCTGATAATCGGATCGATGCAGTTGATCGCGCCTTTACCGCAGGCATAGATGATATAGGTATCGGCGCCCTGTTCGGTTTATATGACTATCGTTTTGAGGTTTTAGGCCTGCTTAGTCATGTTGAGCATATGGAAGAGAAATTTAAAGTCGGGCCGCATACTATTTCTGTGCCGCGCATTGAGCCGGCAGAGGGTTCAGAGCTATCTTTACATCCTCCATATAAAATTTCCGACAATGAGTTTAAGAAGATAGTTGCGGTTTTAAGGCTTTCTGTGCCTTATACCGGGATTATTATGTCTACCCGTGAGACTCCTCAAATGCGCGATTCGCTTTTAAGTTTAGGGGTCTCTCAGATTAGCGCCGAATCCAGGACTTCTCCAGGAGGTTATTCTGTGAGCGCACAAGAACAGGCTGGCGGACAGTTTTCTCTTGGCGATCACCGTAGCCTAGATGAAATAATAGCTTCTTTGATTGCGCATGATTATATACCTTCTTTTTGTGCTGCCTGCTATCGCATGGAAAGAACAGGCGAAGCTTTTATGCAACTGGCTAAACCGGGGACGATTAAGGGCAAATGTAGCTTAAACGCTCTTGCGACTTTAAAGGAATACTTGCTAGATTTCGCGTCTGATAAAGTAAGGGCATCCGGAGAACAGATGATTAATCGGTTAAGTCGGGAACTAAACCAGAACGATCAAAGGTTGCTTAGGAATATTTTCGCGCATATTGATCGCGGGGTACGGGATGAATTTGTTTGATTTTGTTTGGGATTTTTGTTTTAAGGGACTATAATACTTAGTTATGAAGATATTAAAGAAAAGTATATTGGCAGATGTTAGTGGTTTAAGGATCGTACGCATAGATATTTTTGCTCCTGAAATTGCGCTAAAGGCTCAAGCTGGTCAATTTGTCGTTGTGATGGCGGATGAAAAAGGTGAACGGATTCCGCTAACCATCGTGGATAAAGATATTAACACCGGCAGTATCCAGTTGATTTATCAGGAGGCAGGTTTTACCACCCAAATTCTCTCGCGGCTTAAGGTCGGTGATAGTTTATATGCTTTGGTCGGCCCGCTAGGCCATCCCACGGAGATTAAAAATTATGGAAAGATTATTTTAGTAGGTGGGGGAGTGGGGATCGCTGAAATTTTACCGGTGGCCAGGGCCTTAAAACAGGCTGGTAACCAGATTACTACGATTCTGGGTTCCCGGAATAAGGAGCTTTTGATTTTAGAGGAGGAGCTTAAAAATATTTCTGACCGTATTTATATTATGACCGATGACGGTTCTTACGGCCAGAAAGGCTTTACCACCGAGATGCTCAAAGATCTGTTAAGTAAGGATAAGTATGATTTAATTTATGCGGTGGGGCCGATCCCGATGATGAAAATGGCGGCCATGGTCAGTAAAGAATATAATACCCGGACTTTAGTTTCGCTCAACGCGCTGATGGTGGATGCTACCGGCATGTGCGGCTGCTGCCGGGTGAGCGTTTTTGGCGATGTGAAATTCAGTTGTGTTGACGGCCCGGATTTCGACGCAAGCGGCGTGGATTGGGATGAACTGGAAAAAAGGAATAAGGTCTATAGCGTCCAAGAAAAACATATTTGTAAGCTTAAATTATGATTCAAGAGCCGGTAAAAGTTAAAGAAGCCCCCGTGGAATTAAGGACGGGTAATTTCGAAGAGGTCATACGGGGATATACGCAGGAGGAGGCAATTGCGGAATCCACGCGCTGCCTGCAATGCAAAAATCCGGTTTGTATCAGCGCCTGCCCGGTCAATATCGATATCAAGAAATTTATTTACTATATCCGGCAGAAGGATTACGCACAGGCATATTTTACGATCCGCCAGAAGAATAATTTTCCTTCGATCTGCGGCAGGGTGTGTCCGGCAGAATATCAGTGCCGTAAGGCTTGCGTTTTAACTAAAAAGGATGCGGTTTTTGCCTCTCCGGAAGCGATTAATATTCATTTTCTGGAGAGGTTTGTTGGGGATTACGGCAAGAACAATCATCTGGATGTTCCGGTGGAAAAAGAAGAAAAATTTTCCCGGTTTAAAGTGGCGGTGGTCGGCAGCGGCCCGGCCGGCTTATGCTGTGCCGGAGAATTGGCCCGCAAAGGAGTACGCGTTGATATTTTTGAAAGCCTGCATAAAACCGGCGGGGTTTTACGCTATGGTATCCCGCCTTTTCGGCTGCCCTGGGATGTTTTGGATTTTGAGATTGACTATCTTAAACGGCTGGGCGTAAATTTTTTTCCTAATTTTCTGGTTGGTAAAACCGCCACCTTGACGCAGTTATTTGACCGGGGATATAGCAGTATTTTTTTGGGGTTAGGGGCGGGAGTCCCGGGTTTTCTAAAAATTAAAGGGGAAAACCTTTGTAATATTTATTCGGTAAATGAATTTCTGACCCGCATAAATTTAATGTCGGCCTATAAGTTCCCGGAATTCCATACCCCGGTTAATATCGGCAGGAATGTTTTAATTGTCGGTGGAGGTAACAGCGCCATGGATGCTGCTAGAGTCGCTTTGAGGTTGCAGAAGATCAACGGCTTGCCGTTAAATACTACCGTAATTTACCGGCGCACGGAAACCGAGATGCCTGCCCGGCGCCTGGAAATCGAGCACGCCAAAGAAGAGGGGGTCAAGTTTGGATTTTTAGTTCAGCCTAAAGAGTTTATCGGAGATGATCAGGGGGCGCTTGGGAAATTAGTTTGCTTGAGGAGCGAATTAGGGGCACCGGATAATTCCGGCAGGAGGAGGCCGGTAATTATTCCCGGGAGCGAGTTTGAGCTGGATTGCGACCTGTGTGTAATTGCCGTGGGCTTATCCGCCAATCAGGTTTTAATTAATGCCACGCCCCAGTTAAAGATTAATCAGGATCGAGACCTTATCGTCAACCCGCAGACCATGGAGACCTCTATCCCCGGGGTTTATGCCGGAGGGGATATTGTCGGCGGGGAAGGTACGATCATCGAGGCGATGGGGATGGCTAAAGCCGCCGCGCGGGCAATGATCGATTCGTTCATTAAGCAGGTTTAGGGACTGATAATGCTTGACAATTTTTTCTTAAGTATTATTATAGCCATATAATTTAGACACCCTAAATCTTTGGCAAAGATGCCGAAGATAAAGTTGATTAAAGCGGTCGAGGACAAAGACGTCTGAAAACTTAAACGGACGTCTATTTTTTTTGAGGTGTACTGCCTTATTTTTAGGCATAATCTGATTAAAAATAAAGAAAGGGAGAATATTCATGATTCAATGGCCGAAAACTAATGATGCCCTGGGAACGGTTAACCGGGGTAATCCCGCAGAAAGCGGGCTGTGTACTCTTTGCCGTGTCGATTGTATGGGTAAATGCGAAACCTGGCTTTCCAGCTTAAAAGGAAGAAAACTTTTGTATCCCCGGGATTATAGCTTTACTACCGCTGGAAGCGCCAATACCACACATGTCGGAGTTTCCTATAATTCATTAAGGATTAATGGTTATAACTATGGAGCAACCGGCCTGCCTAAGGGGTTGACGAACTCCGAAGATGATTGTATCTTTCCCAATGTCAATATCGAAGGAGAGTTCGGTCAGACAATTAAAACTAAATTCAAGGTTCCGATCATGACCGGGGCTTTGGGTTCAACTTTCGTTGCCGCTAAATACTGGGAGTCTTTTGCTACCGGTGCGGCTTTAGTCGGTGTGCCGATTGTGGTTGGCGAGAATGTTGTCGGTATCGATAAACAGGCAGAAATAAAGAACGGTAAAATTATCAAGGCTCCGGAATTAGACCGCCGGGTTGAAACCTTCCTGCGTTATTATGACGGATATGGGGCGATTATCGTGCAGATGAATGTGGAGGATACCCGTAACGGAGTGGCTGAATACGTGATCGAAAAATACGGGGATAAGGTGGTCATCGAATTAAAGTGGGGGCAAGGCGCCAAATGCATCGGCGGGGAAATCCAGGTTACCAACCTTGAGTATGCCCAGTTCCTTAAAAAACGCGGATATGTGGTTGACCCGGATCCGACTATCCCGGAGGTCCAGGAGGCGTTTAAGTCCGGTTCGATTAAATCTATCGCCCGCCATAGCCGCCTGGGTTATACCAGCCTTTCTTCGGAGGGCCAGATCGAAACAAGTTTTATGAAAGCGGTAAAATATTTACGTAAGATCGGTTACAAAAGGATTTCCTTAAAAACCGGCTCTTACGGTATGGAGGCTTTGGCGATGTCGATTAAATATGCCTCGGATGCTAAGCTTGATCTTTTGACGATCGATGGTTCAGGCGGCGGAACCGGAATGAGCCCCTGGAATATGATGGAGACCTGGGGTGTTCCTTCCCTGCTTTTGCATGCCAAAGCTTATGAATATGCCCAGATCCTGGCGAAAAAAGGCAAAAAGGTAGTGGATATGGCTTTTGCCGGAGGCCTGGCCCGCGAGGACCATATTTTCAAAGCCTTGGCATTAGGCGCTCCTTATACCAAACTGGTTTGCATGGGGCGGGCTTTAATGATCCCGGCGTATTTGGGCTCTAATATTGAAGGGGTGATCAATCCTTCAGTAAAAGCCAAGGTTAGCGGCAGCTGGGATAAGCTTCCGGCGTCAGTAGCGGAATTCGGGACTACGCCCCAGGAGCTTTTTGCCGGTTATTATGACCTGCAAAAGAAAGTCGGCAAAGATGAAATGAAGAACGTACCTTTAGGGGCGGTAGCTTTCTGGACGCTCGCGGATAAATTAGCCGCGGGGTTACAGCAGTTAATGGCCGGTGCCAGAAGATTCACCCTGAAGTCGATTAGCCGCTGTGATATTTTCTCGGCTAATCGTGAAACCGAGAAGGAGACGCAAGTTACCTTCATTACCGATGCAGCGGATGATAAAGCCAAGAAAATAATGAAAAGTTAATTGTCGGTAAAGGGTATTATGAAAATAAAAGTGCCGCGTTAGTATTCTTAGCGCGGCACTTTTATTTTTAGTTGCCGATAGAGTCATTTAGTTGTAAAATGATAATTGTGAATAAAGAAATAATTATCGAAGAATTTTTCCGCGCCTTAAGAGTTACGCTGACCAACGCTTTTTCTTACCCTAAAACTCACCCGTATTTCATCAAATCTGCTGAGCATTTTAAATCCAAGCTAGAGGCAGCGCAATCCGTTCTGGATCCG
>JAGVOR010000076.1 GCA_020052635.1 Candidatus Omnitrophota bacterium | reverse complement strand
GGGGCGGGTGGCAGGTAACCCTGCCAGCTTAGCTACCAGCTCCTCCTGGCTAAGCTGCTGTTTCGCCAATAAGATCCGTTCCTTTTTCTTTGCCACAATTTGCTTCAAAACGTCGGTTTTAGGCATCTGCTTGCGAATACTCCTTTAATAATTTAAGTTTTTCGTAGGCTGCTCCCGAATCAATGGATTTTTTGGCAAGCTCGATGCCTTTGAGAATCGTATCCGTCTTATTCGCCGCGTATATCGCGCAACCCGCATTAAATAAAACCACATCCCGACGGGGGCCGGGTTTACCGGTTAATATCTCCCGGACAATACTTACATTCTCTTCGATTGAACCGCCCAGTAAATCCGATAAAACGGCCCGCTTAAAACCAAAATCCTCCGGGTTAATTTCGTAATCTTTAATGATCCGTCCGGCTACCTCGGTAACAAAAGTACGCTCGCAAGTAGTAATCTCATCTAAGCCATCGGCGCCGTGCACTACCAGAATATGGTCCGAACCCAAATTACGCAAAACTTCCGCCAGCGGCCTCACCCAGCTTTTTGCGTAAACCCCGATCAACTGATTAGTCGCCCGGGCCGGATTAATCAATGGCCCCAGCATATTAAAAATTGTTTTTTGGGCGATCTGTTTTCTGGCCGGCATCACGTAGCGCATCGCCAAATGCAGTTTAGGGGCAAACAAAAAAGCGATCCCGATCTCCTCCAGGCATTTTTTGATCCTGGCAGCGTCCATATCGATCTTGACCCCTAAAGCCTCCAGGATATCGGCTGAACCGCATTTACCCGAAACAGAACGGTTGCCGTGTTTGGCTACCGTTATATCCGCCCCGCTGGCCACCAGCGCCGCAACCGTAGAAATATTAAAGGTCCCCTTTTTGTCTCCTCCGGTCCCGCAGGTATCCAAGATATTGGGCTTATCCACGATAATCGGCTCAACATATTTCAACATCACATTGACCGCCGCAGTAATTTCGCCGACCGTTTCACCTTTTTCGTTCAACGAAGTCAAAAAGGCGATAATGTCGGCGGTATCAACCGTGCCGCTTAAGATCTCCTGCATCACCTGCTCCATCTCCTGCGGGGTAAGGTCCTTTTTTTCCAGTAAACGCCTAATCAAATCTTTGATCATTTTATCCGAATAAAATTTCCCAATAAGGTTTTCCCGCTTTTGGTCAATATCGACTCCGGGTGGAACTGCACTCCGAACAAGGGATAGGCCTGATGTTTAAGCCCCATGATCTCTCCTTCCCGGGTTTGCGCGGTTACCTCCAGGCAGCTGGGCAAACCGTTCTTATCCACCAATAAAGAGTGGTAACGGGTAGCCGCAAAAGGATTGGGGATATGCTTAAAAATATCCTGCTGGTTATGGTAAATTTTCGAGGTTTTACCGTGCATCAGCCTTTTGGCTTGAATAATTTTAGCGCCGAAAGTATAACCGATTGCCTGATGCCCCAGGCAAACTCCCAAAATAGGAATTTTGCCGGCAAACTCTCTGATCGCGGCGCAGGAAATACCCGCAGCCTCCGGCCTGCCCGGACCGGGAGAAATAACGATGCTTTGGGGTTTAAGCTTTTTAATATCCTCAAGGCTTAAGGCATCATTGCGGTACACTTTAACCTCCCGGCCTAATTCTCCCAGATATTGGACAAGATTATAGGTAAATGAATCATAATTATCGATCATCAAAATCATCAAGAGCTCCTTTTGGTCTATAGTCGATAAACGATGGACTATCGACCGCTTATTCTTTTTCTCGCCAAACTTTAGCGCCTAAGTTAATCAATTTTTTTTCAATAAACTCATAGCCGCGCTCCAAATGATAGATCCTGGAAACCGAAGTTTTTCCCCGCGCCGCCAGGCCTGCCAGCACCAAACCCGCGGATGCCCTTAAATCCGAAGCCATCACCGGAGCCCCGGATAAACTTTTAATCCCCTCGACAATCGCATGCGGCCCTTCTCTTTGAATCTGCGCCCCCATCCGGTTAAGTTCGGCCACATGCATAAAGCGGTCCGGATAGATCTTTTCGGTAATCACGCTGATGCCGGGGGTAACCGACATTAAACTCATCATCTGTGCCTGCATATCGGTGGGAAAACCCGGATAAGGTAAAGTAGTAATGTTTACCGATCTTAATTTTCTACCTCCCTTAACCCGCAAAGCTGTATCCGAACGCTCAAGGTTCGCTCCGGCTTCTTGCAATTTATCGATCAAAGCACCCAGGTGCTGATAACGCACATTCTTAATTAAAACATCCCCGCCGGTAATCAAGGATGCCAAAACTAATGTTCCGGCTTCGATCCGATCGGGGATGATCAAATGTTCGGCCCCCTGTAAATACTTAACCCCCTCAATCTCGATTACCGGCGTACCATGCCCCTTAATCTTAGCGCCCATCTTAATTAAAAATTCTGCCAGATCCACTACCTCCGGTTCGCAAGCCGCCGACTCAATCACCGTTTTACCGCGGGCAAGCACCGCGGCCATCATCACATTATCCGTAGCTAAAACCGAGGAACCGTAAACTCCGCCTAAATAAATGTAGGCGCCGCGTAATTTAGTAGCTTGGGCCAGCACGTAACCTGAATCGATACTAATCTGGGCTCCCAGGGCCCGCATACCTTTCAAATGCAAATCCACCGGCCGCACTCCGATAATACAGCCCCCGGGAAGAGAAACTTTTGCTTTCTTCAATTTGCCTAAAAGCGGCCCTAAAACACAAAAAGAAGCCCGCATCGTAGAAACTAATTTATATTCGGCGATATAGCTGGAGGTTTTACCCGCTGCAATACTCACTTTACCCTTATCGAATTCGGCAAACTTTCCGAGTGAGCGTAAAATCTTAAGCATACTGTTAGTGTCGCGTAAATTCGGCACCCCTTTAATCAAACAGGGTTCATCCGTAAGCAAAGTGGCCGCCAAGATCGGCAGTACCGCGTTTTTTGCTCCCGAGACCGTCACCTCGCCTTTCAATTTAACTCCACCCTCGATAATCAGTTTATCCATTTATCAAAATCCTTTAATTGAGTAATCACTACCCGCGCGATATCATTATAATCTTTAATGATCTGCGTCCCGTTAAAATTATGCTGAGCACAAATACGTGCAACATTCTCTGCCTGCCCGCTGCCCACCTCCAGCGCCAGAGATCCGCCAGGGTTCAGATACAAACTGGCCCGGCCGATTATTTTACGGTAAAAATCCAATCCGTCTTGGCCTGCGGCCAAAGCAATCCGCGGCTCAAAAGAAATTTCTTTACACAGATTCTTAAACTCACCCTGGCCGATATAGGGAGGGTTGCTGACAATTAAATCGAATTTTACCGCTTGATTTTCAAGAGCCTCGAAAATATCCGAACACAGGAATTTAATATTTACTTTCTGCAAAGCGGCATTTTCTTGCGCCAAAGCTAAAGCCGCCTCCGATATATCCAGGGCCCAAACCGAGCTTTGCGGCAGTAATTTGGCAATCGTTACGGCAATACAGCCGCTACCGCAACCCAGATCCAGGACCCTTGGCTGTTTAATTTTATGATTAAGCCTTAATTTATTTACAGCCTGATCAACCAGGATCTCGGTTTCCGGACGGGGAATCAGCGCCCGGGGGTCAACTTTAAACTTAAACCCCATAAACTCGGTTAAACCGAGAATATACTGCAAAGGCTCCCCGCGCATCCGGCGTTTAAATATCCGCAAGAGTTGACCGGACTGATCCTGATCCAGGTATTTATCTTTATCTAAGTATAAAGACAACCGGTCGCAATTTAAAATATGGCTGACGACTAATTCAGCTTCGTTCACCCCGCACCTTCTTTCGTATTCAATATCATTTAATTATCTATATCTCATTAAATCTTAATCCGCTTGTCTTTACACCTCGCCTTTTTTAGGAAAGACGGGATTCATTCTTTTTCTCTGCCTCGGCTTTTAATAAGGCCTCAAAAAGCTCATCCATCTGCCCCTCCAGAATTCCCTCTAATTGATGTGAAGTAAAATTAATCCGGTGGTCGGTGACCCGACGGTCCGGAAAATTATAAGTCCGGATCTTTTCGCTGCGGTCTCCGGTGCCAATCTGGGTCTTACGGGCACTGGAGATCCTCTTTGCTTCATCCGCTATTTTAACCTCTAAAATCCTGGCGCGTAAAACCCGCATCGCCTTGGCTTTATTCTTGATTTGCGAGCGCTCATCCTGACAGGCCACCACCGTGCCGCTGGGAAGATGGGTAATCCTTACCGCCGAATCGGTCTTTTGCATATGCTGGCCGCCGGGGCCGCTGGAACGGTAAGTATCAATCCTTAAATCTTTAGGCTCAATCACCAAATCAACCTCCTGCGGTTCAACCAAAACCGCCACGGTTGCCGTCGAGGTATGAATGCGCCCCTGCGCTTCGGTAGACGGAACCCGCTGTACCCGGTGCACTCCGCTTTCAAATTTCAAACAACGGTATGCATTCTTGCCTTTAACGCTAAAAACAATTTCTTTGATCCCGCCGGCCTCATTAACACTGGAATACATCGGTTCCACCACCCAGTTTTTACTATCGCTATATTTCGAATACATCCTAAAAAGGTCAGCCGCAAACAGCCCGGCTTCATCCCCTCCGGTGCCCTGGCGGATCTCAACAATACAATCCCTGCCGGCATCCTTATCCTCTCCGGCGAGGATTTTGTCCAATTTCTGCTCCAACCCCGTTTTTCTCTGGGCTAATACCTTCTGTTCAGCCAAGGCCAACTCCATAAAATCATGATCATGTTTAGCAGCCATCACGGTTTTTAAATCCGCGATCTCTTTAAGCAAATCCTGATATTCACGGTAGAGGCTCACCGCCGGCTTAAGATCCGAAAGCTCCTTGGCCAACTTGTTGTAAGCCTGGCGGTCGGTAATCTGCTGTTGATCTGCCAAAAGCTGTTCGAGCTCCTGATAACGCAAGAGCGCTTTTTCTAACGGCTGATACATCTTTTACAATCCTCGATTAGGGGATCTAACTGGCTTGTTTTTTGGCATATTTCTTCACAAATTTATCAACCCGGCCGGCGGAATCAACCAACTTTTGTTTGCCGGTAAAAAACGGATGGCATTTCGAACAGATCTCGACCCTGATACTGGGCTTGGTGGAACGGGTATGCACCGTTTCTCCGCAGGCACAAACAATCGTACATTCTTTGTAATTCGGATGGATTTTTTCTTTCATCTTAACCCCTTTCTTGATTTATTTCTGATTCATACTGTTCAAAAACTCTTCATTATTCTTGGTCTTGCTTAATTTCTCGATCAGTAACTCCATTGCTTCCACATTATTCAATTCATTGAGAACTTTTCTTAAGATCCAGGTCTTGCTCAATACATCCGGTTTAACCAGGAGTTCTTCATGGCGGGTGTTAGAACGCTTAATATCGATCGCCGGGTAAATCCTGCGCTGGAAAAGATTACGGTCCAACTGCGTTTCCATATTACCCGTACCTTTGAATTCTTCAAAGATTACCTCATCCATCCGGCTTCCGGTATCAACCAGGGCGGTGGCAATAAT
>JAGVOR010000124.1 GCA_020052635.1 Candidatus Omnitrophota bacterium | reverse complement strand
TCCGATCGCCATGCAAGCTACCGGAATACCCGGAGGCATCTGTACGGTGGATAAAAGCGAATCCAGCCCTTTTAAGTTTTTAGTTTCAATCGGGATGCCGATCACCGGCAAAGTCGTATGCGCGGCCACCACCCCCGCTAAAGCCGCAGACATTCCGGCGGCGGCGATAAAAACTTTGGTGCCGCATTTAGGGGCAGTTTCTACATACTGGGCTACCTCTTTAGGGGTCCTGTGCGCGGAAAGTACTTTGAGGTCAAAATCTACTTTAAACTCCTTTAAAACATTCACCGCTTCACTTACCGTTTCCAGATCCGACTGGCTGCCCATCAGAATGCTGATTTTTTTCATAATTATCTCCCCCCTTGCCTACAAAAACATGTTCAATTTTTCGCTCCACCCGACGCTAAGCGGAATTGCGTCGGTGTCCGCCAGGTGGCGGAAGCGTCGAGTACTGTAATTATAATGCCTTCCTCGCGATATCTTTTCTATACTGCATTCCTTCAAATTTTATTTTCTCTACCGCCCGATAAGCCTTATCAATCGCCTCTTGGACGGTATTGCCTAATCCGCTCACCCCCAAGACTCTTCCCCCGCTGGTTAAAAATTTATCTTTCGTTCTTTTGGTGCCGGCATGAAAAACTACCACCGCCGGAAGATGGCTCGCCTGCTCTAACCCCAGGATTTCCTGGCCTTGAACATACTCTCCGGGATAACCGGCAGCGGCGCAAACCACGCAAACACAAACCCGCCGGTCCCACTCCAGCGCCCCGATCTTGGAGAGCTTGCCGCTGCTAGCCGCCAACATCACCTCAACTAAATCTGTCTTAAGCCGGGGTAAGATCGCCTGGGTTTCAGGATCCCCAAAGCGTACATTGAACTCTAAGGCTTGCGGGCCCTGCTTAGTCAACATAATCCCGGCATATAGCACACCCTGATATTTAATTCCGTCTTTAGCTAAGCCATCGATGGTGCGATAGATTATTTTATCCATCACTTCTTTAAGCACCGCAAAAGTCGCAACCGGCGCCGGGGAATACGCCCCCATCCCGCCGGTGTTTGCCCCCTGGTCATGATCAAAGATCCTTTTGTGATCCTGGGCGCTGGCCAAAGCTAATACTTCCCTGGAATCGGTAATCACCAGGATCGAAACCTCACTGCCGAATAAACAATCCTCCACGATGATCTTTGAGCCTGCCTCTCCGAAAACCTTATCCTGCAGCATCGAAGTTACTGCTGTCTTGGCCTCCTCTGTCGACTTAGCCACCACCACTCCTTTGCCGGCAGCCAGGCCATCGGCTTTGATCACGCAAGGGGCGCCGTGCTCCTCGATATATTTATGGGCCGCCTGCGGGTTATCGAAGATTTTAAAATTAGCCGTGGGCACCTTGTGTTTAGCCATAAAACTCTTGGCAAAGACTTTACTCGCCTCTAAATTAGCGGCCTTTTTATCCGGCCCGAAAATCTTTAGGCCCGCCTTGGTAAATTCATCGACAATTCCTAAAGAGAGCGCCTTTTCCGGCCCGACTACGGTTAAATCAATTTTTTCTTTCCTGGCAAACTCCAACAGCCCGCTGACATCATCGGCTTTAATCTCAACACATTCCGCGATCTGACTAATCCCTCCGTTACCCGGAGCGCAAAACAGTTTAGTGCACAGCTTAGACTGCGCGATCTTCCAAACTAAAGCATGCTCCCTGCCGCCTGAACCAACGACTAAAATACGCACCTAATCTACCTTTCCAGATAATGTTTCCATTGTATCGCAAAATTTACAGTCGGTGCCAACAATCCGAAAAACCACCGCTCATTGAGGCTGGTTTTTTCACTGCCTAAGACGCATCCACCAGGCCAAATCAAAAAGCGATTTGACTAGAAACGCTCTTAAAAACATGATGGATAAACACATGATCAGCGGCGAAATATCCACGCCGAACCTTAAATTCAAAGGCAACCGGATCCTGATCGGCCGCAAAAACGGTTCCGTGGCCCTCTCCAAAAACCGCACAATCGCATTTCCCGGATCAGGGTTTACCCAGCTGACCAGTGCCCTAATCGCCACCAGCCAGAAAATAATATTCAAAACTAAATCTAACACTTGCGCTACTGCCGAGACAAAATTAGCCGGAATAAACATCATTTTATTTTTGCGGACCCCTTAACCGCCTCCTCAATTTTTAAGCCGCCGACATATAAATTTTCCACCACCGCCAACCCGTCTTTTATTCTCACCACAATATATGAATCTTTACGATCGGCGACTGAAGCATGCTGCCGATAAATATTTTCTGCCTGAGGGGCCGCCCATTCCTCCATATAATAACGGTCAATCGGCAGCTTTAAATATACTTTATTATCATAACGGCGGCTGCTTACTTTGGCACGCAGATAAGCCTGCCCGAGGGGACGAACCAGAGAGATCCCGGCAAGCCTGGCAAAACCCTCCCCGTCTACTGCCAGCGGCACATACACCGCCTGCCCGTAACTGACTTTCACTTCAGGAGAAACAGCAACCGAATTTTCCTCTGCCCGCAAAGCCACATACCTGCCGCGAAAAGCATCATACGGATCAACCGGAGCAACCTTAAATTTAAAAACCGCCCCCTCCTTCAACACAATCTCCCGCTTAACAATCATCGAACCGGGCACCAAAAGCTGAATGAGGGCTAAACCTAAAAATAATCTTATAACCGTATTATTTTTCATTTTTGCACCTCTTTAAGCCGGCGGGCAAGCCTTAAATTAACCGCTAAAAATCCGGTGCCGATAATAATAAAAGCCAACCCCTTCACCACAAAACTTATCCCGCTGTCAAAAAATCTAGCCATAATCAGTACGGCTAACATTAACATCCCCGTATTGATCGACCCCAGATTAGCGCTGCGGAACCCCGAACTGATCCGGTAAATACTTAAAACCAAAAGGTAAAGATTAAAGATCAGCATCGGCAGCAGCCCGGTCTGGTCCCCTGACAAATAGGCCAAAATCGCCAATAAAGGCAGCCCTCCGGATAAAGCCACATTTACATTTTTGCGTTTAACATTATCGTAGAATAGCAGCATCATAATTATTACTAATGCCATGGTTAAAATATGATCCGGC
>JAGVOR010000166.1 GCA_020052635.1 Candidatus Omnitrophota bacterium | reverse complement strand
CCCAGGAGTCAGCCCGTCCGGTTACGCGCTTAGGATTGCCTTTGGAGTTCATCCCGCATGGTTCGCGTAAGGTGCTATTGGAGAAATATCAGCTTCATGCTGCCGGCCTCGCCGCCAGTATTATCCGGGTAATTAAGGGCAATGATTAAAATTAAGATCGATCAGGATAAGTGCAAAGGGTGTTTGTTGTGCGTAAATTTCTGCCCCCGGGGTTTAATTAAAAAAAGCCCGAAATTAAATAAACAGGGTTTAAACTTTGTAGAGTTTGATCTGCAGGGCGATTGTTCGGGTTGCTTGCAGTGCGCGGTAATTTGTCCGGATTGCTGTATTGAGGTGTATAAATCAGAATGAAGATTTTATTAAGCGGTAATGAAGCCATTGCTCAGGGGGCGCTTGCGGCGGGATGTGATTTTTATGCCGGTTACCCGATTACTCCCCAAAACGAGCTGATTGCTTATATGGCTAAACATATGGGGGCTGGCACTAAAAGAAGCCCCGGGCCATCCAGAATTTTTGTTCAGGCGGAGTCGGAACTGGCGGCGATCAGCATGGTTTATGGTGCCGCGGCCGCCGGAGCAAGGGCGATGACTTCATCCTCAAGCCCCGGGATCAGTTTAATGCAGGAGGGGATATCTTATCTTGCCGGGGCGCGCCTGCCGGCGGTAATCGTCAATATTATGCGGGGCGGTCCGGGTCTGGGCAATATTGCTCCGTCACAAGCCGATTATTTTCAGGCGACCCGCGGCGGAGGGCACGGTGATTACCATCTGATCGTCCTGGCCCCGGCCAGCGTCCAAGAGGCTTATGATCTTACGCAGACCGCTTTTGATTTAGCGGATAAATACCGGATTCCGGTGATGATTTTAGGAGATGGCATATTGGGCCAGATGATGGAGCCGATGCAGTTATCTGTGCAAAAAATCAAGACCGCGCCGGTCAAAAAATGGGCGCTTACCGGATGCCGGGGAAGAAAGCCCAATATCATTAAATCATTTTTTATGCGCGAAGGAGGTTTGGAGCAGGCCAACCTTAAATTACAGCAGAGCTATGAGAGCATCAAGCAAGCGCAAATCCGGTTTGAGGGCCTGTTTTTATCTGACGCGGAAATTGTGGTGGTCGCTTACGGGACTATGGCCAGGATTGCTAAAGGGGCAATCAACCGATTAAGGGGAGCAGGTAAAAAAATAGGCCTGCTTCGCCCGATCGGTCTGTGGCCGTTTCCCCAAAAGCCGTTTCAGTCGAAAGCCCGCAGGTTGAAATATCTGGTAGTCGAGATGTCTTACGGCCAGATGCTCGAGGATGTACGTCTGGCGGTTGAGGGTAGGCATCCGGTTGAATTTCTTGGCCGCTCCGGAGGCGGAGTGCCCAGCGAAGAGGAGATTATCGGCCGCCTGCAGAGGATGTTATAATGGAAAAAATATTCAAGCGCTGCCAGTCTTTATCTGATTTGCCAATGCATTATTGCCCGGGTTGCGGTCATGGGATTGCGCATCGGCTGGTGGCTGAAGCTGTGGATGAACTGGGGGTACGGGAGGAAACGATCGGCGTTGCTCCGGTGGGGTGCGCAGTAGTCGCCTATGATTATTGGAACTTTGATTGTTCGGAGGCCGCCCATGGCCGGGCCTTAGCGGTGGCTACGGCAATCAAAAGAGTTCATCCGCAAAAGCTGGTGTTTACTTATCAGGGGGATGGTGATTTAGCAGCCATCGGGACTAATGAAACGATTCATGCCGCTAACCGCGGGGAAAATCTCTCCGTGATTTTTATTAATAATGCTGTTTACGGCATGACCGGCGGTCAACTTGCTCCGACAACTCTTTTGGGTCAGAAAACTTCTACTTCTGTTGATGGCCGGCAAAAACAGCTGCACGGTTATCCTTTAAAAATCTCCGAAATTCTGGCCGCCTTGCCCGGAGTTTATTATGTTGAAAGGGTTTCTTTGGAGAGTCCCGCGGGAGTATTAAAGGCTAAGCGGGCGGTTAAGCAGGCATTCCAAAATCAGTTAAATAATTTGGGATTTTCTTTGGTCGAGGTATTATCACCGTGTCCGACTTATTGGGGACTGTCGCCGCAAGCGGCATTACAGTGGATTAAAGACGTAATGCAGAAGGAGTTTCCTGTCGGGAGGATTAAATGATTCAACGCATCATTATCGGCGGCAGCGGTGGGCAAGGGGTAATGCTTTTAGGCAAAGTTATAGCGCAAAGCGCGATGCTGGAAGGCAAACAGGTGACCTGGTTTCCGGCCTATGGAGCGGAGGTGCGCGGCGGAACCAGCCATTGTATGGTGACAATTGCCGACAGCGGAATCGGTTCACCCTACATTACCGCAGCAGATACCCTAATTATCTTGAACCAACCATCTTTGGGAAAATTTAAAAAATTGATTAAAGCTAACGGTCTGTTGATCCTTAATTCGTCTTTGGCAGAGGCCGGCCGTCAGACTAAAATCAAAGTCCTGCAATTTCCCTTTACCGGTATCGCCTTAAAACTAGGCAATCTTAAAGTAGCTAACATGATCGCCTTGGGAGTTCTAGTTGCGGCTCAAAAAACTGTCAAGGTGAATAATATTTTAAAAGTTTTTAAATCTATGGCCGGTGCCGAAAATCCGAAGCTTTTAGAGATTAATCGGCGGGCCTTAGAGGAAGGGTTACAGTTAAATCATGGTTAGAGTAAGGTTTGTCCTTCGACAAGCTCAGGACTACGCTCACGGAGGAAATACGAGATGATTAGGGTTCGCTTCGCACCCAGCCCGACAGGGAATTTACATATCGGCGGCGGCCGGACCGCTTTATTTAATTGGCTTTTTTCACAGTCCCAGGGCGGAAAATTCATCTTAAGGATTGAAGACACGGACCAGGCACGCTCAAAAAAAGAGTTCATCGACGAGATACTGGAGAGTCTTAAATGGCTGGGATTTAACTGGGACGAACTTTACTATCAGAGCGAGCGTTTCCAGCGTTACCGCAACCAGGCGCAGCGGTTGCTGGAACAAGGCTTAGCCTATATTGAAAAATCTCCGGAGGGGAAAGAGGCAATTATCTATAAGGTTTTGCCTAAAAAAATTCAGGTTCAGGATTTAATCCGCGGGGAGATCGAATTTGATGCCGCTTTGATTAAAGATCAGGTGTTGATTAAATCCGACGGTACGCCGACCTATAACTTTGCCTGTGTGGTTGACGACGCAGAGATGGAGATTACTCACATTATCCGGGGGGACGATCATATTTCCAATACCCCCAAACAAGTTCTTCTTTATGAGGCGCTGGGTTTTACCGTGCCTAATTTCGCCCACCTGCCTTTAATTATGGGGGTTGACGGAGGCAGGCTTTCTAAGCGCACGGGGGCTACCGCGATCAGTGATTACCGCAAAATGGGGTATTTGCCGGCAGCATTATTAAATTACCTGCTGCTATTAAGTTGGGCACCCGGTGACAACCGCGAATTAATCAGTGTCCAAGAAGCAGTAAGGCTGTTTGAGATTAGAAACGTGAATAAAACCTCGGCGACCTTCGATTTGAAAAAGCTGGATTGGATCAATAGCCAGTATCTTAAAGATGCTGATCCAGCAGCTTTGGCGCAGGAGTTGATCCCCCTATTGGTGCAAAAAAACTATATTACCGCAGAGCATTATGACCGGCCATATTTATTGGCAATCATAAAATTATTCCAAGCCAGACTGTCCCGACTTAACGATTTTCTGGACTGGGCGGATTTTTTCTTTTTAGAGCAGCCAGCGTTTGATCCCGCAGCCAAAGAGAAATACCTGGCTTCGGATTTATCCAAAGAGTTTAGCATGTTTGCCACGCGTTTGCAGAGTCTGGATAATTTTGAGGTTGTTGGTATCGAAGAGTGCTTCCGGCAATTAGTGGCAGAATTAGGCATTGAAGCGAAAAAGTTGATTCACCCGGTCCGGGTGGCCTTGACCGGTAAAACGATCGGCCCGGGATTATTTGAGGTAATCTACTACCTGGGGAAAGAGCGCAGCTGCCAAAGGCTATTAAGCTGGGTTAAGAAATAGCGGCTAAATTTTTCATTTTTAGCCCTCTTGAAATTGCCAGGTGATTTATGTTATATTTTACCAGTAAGGCTAATGGTAAAGGCAAGGGGTAAACTACCAGCGGGCAGGCAATGCCCAGAAAATATGGCCAAGAGAATTTCCCCTTGCCTCTTTTTCTACCCTTGGCTGCGGGGGAAGAGATTAAAGGGCGCCTATATTTCTTGAGTCGCAGTTATAGAAATAGCGGCGGCCTTTTTTATGCCCTAAAAATTTTACAGGAAAACTTGCCAAATTGTCAAAATCTGATATTATAATACTTAAATTGTATTTATCCTTAAGTATTTCGCAGTAAATAAATTAAGCCAAAAAAAAGGGGGGGGAAATGGTAAAAAGGCCATGTTTGTGGGCGATACTTTTTGCTTTTATATTCTGCGCCAGTGGTTGCGTTACGGTATATACAGACGGCTGCTGCCCGAATAATGCCGCAAAATCAGGAGTAAGCAAAGGGGGGGGTAAGGGAGATAAGATTTTAGAGGCAGTTAAAGAAACGGACGATTGGGTAAAAAGGAATATTTGGTAAGGGTGTAAAAAATTAGGTGCTGTTGTTAATTAAAAAGTCGGGAAATCCCGACTTTTTAATTATGCACGAAAGATGGCCCTAAATTAGAAGGCAAGGCTGGAGGCCGTCTTCCTATTTCCGCCTGCGCCCCAGTCTTGCCAAATGGAGGATTAGACAGCTATAGCGCTCATTTGTTCTCTAATCAAGTATACACTCTTTTTGAGGTAATTTGCAAGTAGGTGAGAAATTATATATATTGAAACACTTTGAATGACAAGGTGACGTTGCCCAAAAAATTGTACCACCTGTAATTTAAGCATAAGAGAGGCTCCAGCTTATATTGGTACAGCCAATAGGTCAGGTTCGTTGTAAGACATGGTCAATAAAAATAAACGCTTCCTTAATACTATGAAAGAAGGTCAATCTGTCAGATCCAGGGTATTACTTAATAGATATATTTGCTACTGTCGCTCGTATATTCAACGTAGATACCCACCTAACTAAGGGGAAGTTTTTAGAAGACTGTTTTTACAATAATAAAATTACTGATAAGGAAATTTAAACAAGGATCTTCTGATAGGCTAGAAGTTTGACTGATAATTTACTCGTAAGAAATATTGTTTATCTTTTCAGATTCCATGTTAAACTAGGATGCGCTGATAAGGACCATTTATTTTACGGGGAAAGCAATCATTTATTAGTTAAGCCATTCGATGGAACTTTTACCTAAAGTATTAGCCTATATCCAGATAATTAGAATAAAAGATTGGTTTTATATTACAGGCATAGCCTATTTAGGTTTTTTTTCTCACTCCACTAGTTTTGCGATAACCGATTTTGTGTATTTATCCCTAATTGCGATTTTATATAATGCCCATGGGTATAGTCTAAATAACTATTTCGATTTTCAAATAGACCAGCCTACGTCCGAAACAATGATGTATCGTGATATTAATTCTAAGGCGGTATTAATTATTTCTATTGCCTGTTGTTTATTAAGTATTGGTTTAGCTTTATATTATTCTTATTCAATAGCGATTCTTGTAGTCTTAGGTATTATAATAAGCTTTTCTTATTCGTCAAGGTTTACTCGCTTGAAAAAAATCCCCGTATGGAACATTATTTTGAATTCCTCGGGTTTTACGATTTTATTCCTCATGGGGTATCTTGCAAACAAGCCATTTTCTACCACCGCTCTATATTTATCAATCTATATCTGGATTGGGATAATTCCTTCGCAGTTAATTCATCTTGTCGCTCATAGCGATAGCGAAAACAATTGGCTGACTCCACCGCGTTTTTCCATTGCCTTAATATATATATCTTTGCTATCATGGTTATTATGGGCGTTATTTTCTTTTACAATCTACTTGAAGGCAGGTTCTATCCTTATGGCCACGCTTATATTTTGTATCTTTCAGGTTGTCATTATTGAGTGCTTCAAACAAAGGGAAGGCTTATTGGCGAGCAATTTTAGAATAATCCGCAAGATCTTGAAGTGGGCAAATATTGTTTTCGGAGGCACTTTAATTTATTTTTTGTCTTCAGTTTAGCTTTTTATATTTTGTGTATGGTTTAAGAAACTATCAGCGCCATGATTTATTTAGTTAGTCTGCGCAGGTCTTCCCAAATATAGCGCGAAACGGTCATTTGATATAGTTCGCCGAAAATGGAAGGGTAGAATAGTGGTTTACGCCGATAGTTATCGATCGAAAAAATAAACTTTACAATATCTATAAAGAATCCAATCCTCCTCAATTGTATACCTTGCCTTAAGAATTTAATTAATTTGAACCAACGAGCCTGATTCATTATATGCATAATGTCCGACTTTTTAAAGGTGTTTGAATTTACCTTAATGGTCAGCCAGATAAAGAAACGATCGCGTGGCTTTCTGGTGAAACGATTAGTTTTTAATGCTACGGTGGGAGCATGGGCTGATT
>JAGVOR010000159.1 GCA_020052635.1 Candidatus Omnitrophota bacterium | reverse complement strand
CGGCATGATCATAAATTCCTGGATATCCAGGTTATTATCCGCATGCATCCCCCCGTTTAAAATATTCATTTGGGGAACCGGCAGGATTCTTGCTTTTTCTCCGCCTAAAAACCGGTAAAGAGATTGTTTTTTGGTGAGTGCCGCGGCTTTGGCCACCGCCATAGAAACTCCCAGAATAGCGTTAGCCCCCAGCTTAGACTTAAACTCTGTACCATCAAGCTTGATTAAAAGCTGGTCAATTTTAGAGAAATCCGCTATCTTCCCCTTGACCGCAGAGTTAATCATGGTATTCACATTAGCGACGGCTTTTAATACCCCCTTACCTAAATATCTGGCGGAATCATTATCTCTTAGCTCTAACGCTTCATTATCCCCGGTAGAAGCCCCTGAGGGAACCGCTGCGCGGCCTAAAATACCGTTAGCCAAAAGACAATCGACCTCAATTGTGGGATTGCCGCGGGAATCCAAAATCTCACGTGCCGTAACTTTCTTAATCTTAGCCATTTTATGCTCCGATCATTAATATTTTTAGTGAACTTTATAATTATACACACAAAATCATCTTAGTCAAGGAAGAAAAGAATTGACTAAAATGAGCGAATATGATATTTTCTTAATAACCCAACCAACCACGGAGCCCTGATGAACTGGAAAAAAGTTAGATTTTACGTAAAGCTGCACTGGTTAAAAGCGCTGCTGTTTATCTTTTTGGCGGGTTTAGCCATTTCCCTGGTGATCCTGCTCATCATCGGCATGCGCGCCTGGAATGAAGCCGAATCCTACCTGCGGCAATCGCAGCTGGCGATGATCCCCCTGCAATTATACCTGCAAATTATCATGGCCCTGATCTTCGGCTTTGTGTATACCTTTTTAATGTACTGGCTTTATTTTAAACGCGGGGCCTCCAGTTTTTCCCAAACCAGCAAGAAATCCGTTGCCGGGGGGGATATCGGAATTACCTGGAACGATGTCATCGGGATGGATGAAGCAAAACAGGAGGCCTTGGAAATCGTCAGATTGATTACTGACCGTGCCAGCCTCCAGCGCATCGGGGGCAAAATCCTCAAAGGCATCCTGATGCTGGGGCCGCCAGGATGCGGGAAGACTTACCTGGCCAAAGCCATCGCTACCGAAGCCAAACTCCCTTTTATTTCTATGTCCGGTTCGGAATTTGTAGAGATGTTTGTCGGGGTGGGTGCCGGCCGCGTCCGCTCTCTTTTTAAAAGAGCCCAGCAATTGGCGGAACTGGAAGGCGGTTGTATTATTTTTATCGATGAAATCGATGCGGTAGGAGCCCAACGCTCCATGGACCGGGGTTTCGGAGGCTCAACCGAACATAATACCACCTTAAACCAGTTGCTGGTGGAAATGGACGGATTAAAAGACAAAGATTATAATATTGTTTTGATTGGAGCGACCAACGCTCCGGAAAGCTACCTTGATCAGGCGCTGCTGCGGCCGGGAAGATTTGATCGCAAGGTCATCGTGGACAAACCCAATCTTGAAGACCGGCAGAAGCTTTTTGCATATTACCTCCAGAAAGTTAAATATAACCCGGCAGACGTAAAAATTGATCGCCTGGCCCGAATTACCGTCGGACAAACTCCGGCGGATATTTCCAATATCGTACGGGAGGCCGCCTTGATTACCGTACGTAATCAAAACCCGCTCATCTCGATGAAAGAAATTGATGAGGCGCGGGAAAGAATCGCCTTGGGTATCAAACGCCGGGTAAAATTGAGTGAGAAAGAAAAATGGCAAACCGCCTATCATGAAAGCGGTCACGCAATTATCACTTATCTGCTGGCCCCCTCTAAAGATGTTTTTAAAATCACCATCACCCCGCGCGGGCCCACGGGCGGAGCAACCTGGATCCCGGAGCGCGAAGATACTTTCATCGAAGACTCCAATAACCTGCTCAGTAAAATCAAGATCAGCCTTGGCTCATATGCCGCGGAAAAAATTAAATATAACGCCACCACCAGCGGGGTCTACGGGGATTTTTCCAGCGCCATGCACTATGCCCACAATATGGTCTGGATTTGCGGAATGGGTAAAAGCGGCCTTTTAGGCAATTGGGAGATCGCCGGAGATAAGGTCTCGGAAGCAATTAAAGCCAGGCTGGACACAGATGTCCAGGAAATATTAAGCCGCTGCCTCGAGGAAGTTACCGAACTGCTTAAAAAAGAAGAACCGCTTATGGACCGGCTGGCCAAAGAACTGGTGGCCAAAGACGAACTTAATTATGATGAGATCGAAGCCATTTTTAAGGAGTTTGGTAAAAGCCGGCCTTAAGTTGTTATTTTTTGTTTTTTTCTTATCCGCTTGCAACTCCTCCGTCACTCCTTCATTCTTAAAAGAAGATATCACCCGGGCGGTAAAAGATATCTGTAAAAAAGAATACCGGCTGGATATCGTCACCACTTTAACCGGAGGCACCCTGTGGGTCTATCTGCCGCTGGAAAATATCATCTCTAAACCCGAAAAGCCCGAAAAATATACGGAAAGATTTTTACTGGAGGATCAAAAAAATTCCCTCCAGGAAAAAGTTTTAAAGGTTAATTACCATGTCCGGCCGACGACCGAAAAAGAAAAACAGCAGGAAGTCGCCCTGGATAAATCAGTCAATGAAAAGATCTTCAATATCCTGCAGGTCATCCGCCGAGTGCTTTTCAGCATGGGCAACGCCAACCAGGATATCCCCCAATTTTTCTGCATTGTCACCGCCGATATCCGCAACGGCTTTGAAATAAAACAAACCTTTTATTTTGCGGATTTAAAGAAACTTTCCTATAGTTTTATTTCGCAGACGGAATACCAGCACCGGATCATCCAGGAGACCGCTATCTCCGCAGGCATTATCGAGGATCTGAAAGGAACACACTTAAATTACCGGGATATCACTTTTGAGGAGTTCCTGGCGGATCAGATCCAAACCCGGATTAAATTAAAATTCCAGAAGCCGGAAGTAGAAGCTAATGTCGATATTGATAAAGAAGTATTTAAAGTAGTGGCCTATACTTTGGGAGCCTACCGATTTAAAGATTTTGATTTGGTGGAGTTGGAAAACATGACTACCGGCAAAAAAATCATTCTCAATCATACGGCGATTTTAGCCAACTTTAAAGAATAGCTAAACTTCAGGCTAAAATTTACGCTGCTTTTACCCTGCCTTGGGATTCTAATCTTCCGCTAACATATAATTGGATCGCGTAAGGATAAAGCTTATGCTCCAAGGTATGAATTTTTTTCTCTAAGGAGGCCAGGCTGTCCTTAGGGCTGATCTTGATCTTGCGCTGCAGGATCAACGGGCCATGGTCAACCTGTTCGTCAACAAAATGTACGGTTACTCCGGTAAATGCAGCCCTGGCTTTATAAGCATCGTTTATGGCATGCGCTCCCTTATAAGCTGGCAGGAGCGAGGGATGAATATTCATGATCCGGCGGCGGTAGGCACTGACAAATTCAGGGCTAAGTAAACGCATAAAACCGGCTAAAGCAATCAGATTGATCTTTGATTCTTTTAATTTTCCGATGATTGCCGCTTCGAAATCAATCCGGCTGGCAAAATCTTCTCTTCTGACCAAAACGACCCGGACCCCCGCGCGCTGCGCCCGGCGGATAACCGGCGCCTGCGGTTGATCGCAAATTAATAATTGTAATTTTATTTTTAACTTACCCTGCTGAATGGCTTTGACAATCGCGGAAAAGTTACTTCCCCGACCTGAAGCAAAAACGGCCAGGTTCATCCCGCACCTCTTTTTTTATTCAATTTATTAAACCAGATGTTTTCTAAATTTAAATATTTAGAAGGTGCGGGATTCATTCTCGCACCCTTATCGTCTTAGCAGGACAAACCTTGACGCAGGCAAGGCAGGAAGTACATTTGTGATAATCAATAACCGCAAGGTTATCAATGACATGAATAGCGTCAAACTTACAGGCCTTCTCGCACAATTTACAGGCAATACAGCCGACCGGGCAAACATTTTTCACATCTTTACCCAGATCATGCGAGCTGCAGGCAACATAAACCGGGTTGTTAACCGCCACCAGCGAAAACAGCTTTTTCGGACAGACCAGAACACATTTATTGCAGGAACGGCATTTAATTTTATCAACCACCGGCAGATTTTCATCTGACATACTAATCGCCCCAAACGGACAGGCGCGGACACAGGTACCCAGGCCCAAACAGGCATAAACACAGGACTTTGGACCGCCTAAAACTAAGTTCGCGGCAATACAATCATTAACCCCGCTATATAAATATTTATCTTTCACCCTTATCCCGCCGTTGCAATGTAAAGTGGCGATTTTTTTATTCTGTTTAGTTAATGCCAAGCCTAAAACTTTGGCGATTTTCTCCCTGACTTCATCAT
>JAGVOR010000097.1 GCA_020052635.1 Candidatus Omnitrophota bacterium | reverse complement strand
CTGGGTTTTTTATTCTTCTGGATGATTCTGTTTGTGGGGTATCCCAGCCTGACCTCCAAGGTAGGCGATCTAATCGACGGGTACGGGGCCAAGGCCGCCGGTTTGCAGACAGGGGACAATATTGTCGAGGTCGACGGCAGATCAGTTATGCTTTGGGATGATTTGCAGGAGGCCATCCGTAACCGGAAAGTTTCTTCCAGCGTCCAGCTTAAAGTTTTGCGTGATCAGCAGCCGTTGTACTTTAAGGTTGCGATTAAGGATAAGCTGTTGGATGACCAGCTGGGGCAGAAAAAGGCCTTAGGGATTATCGGGATCTCGCCTTTTGACGAAATCATTGAAACCAAACATGGATTTTGGGAGTCGGCTTATTTAGGGCTTAAAAAAACATTCGATCTGACAGCAATGACTTATACCGGTTTATGGAGGTTAACGACCGGTAAAATGTCAATGCGGGATTCCATGACCGGGCCCCTGGGGATATTTTTTATTACTTCCAAGGCCGCTAAACTGGGCATTGTGGCTTTATTGCATCTTTTGGCGGTTTTAAGCGTCAGCCTGGCGATTTTTAATCTTCTGCCTTTGCCGATCTTAGACGGCGGGCATATATTTCTGTTGGGATTGGAAAAAATAAGAAAAAAAGCATTGGGGGTCAAAGCGGAAGAAGTGATTAACAATGTCGGGCTTTCTCTGATGATTGCCCTGGCGATTTTAGTTACCTATAATGATATTATCAGGCTTTACGGAGACAAGTTCGGTAAATAATTTAAGCAATATGGAAATCAAAAAAAGAAAATCCAAAATTATTAAGATCGGCAATTGCCTGTTCGGTGGGGCCAATCCGGTGGCGATTCAATCGATGACTAAGACCAAGACTTCCGATCTTGCTCATACCATCCGGCAGATCAATATGCTTGAGGCAGCCGGCTGCCAGATTGTGCGCCTGGCGATAAAAGATCCGTTGGATGCAGCCGCGCTGAAGAAAATTAAGTCCCGGGTAAAGCTTCCGCTGGTTGCCGATATTCATTTTGATTACCGGCTGGCAATTGCGGCGATTGAGAACGGGGCGGATAAAATCAGGTTGAATCCCGGCAATATCGATAATCCAGCGCAGATCAGAGCGGTAGTCGACGCCTTAAAAGCAGCGAAGATCCCTTTACGGATCGGCTTAAACAGCGGTTCGGTTAAGGACTTAGGGTCCCGTAAGTCTTCGATGACCGACAAGCTGGTGGCTTCTTGTTTGGATTATATCGGGCGGATTGAAAAATTAAAGTTTACTAACTTGGTAATTTCGCTTAAGGCCAATAATGTTTTGGATACGGTAGAGGCCTATCGCAAGGTGGCTAAAGCCTGCAGTTATCCTTTGCATCTGGGGGTTACGGCTTGCGGATCCGCTTACAAAGGTATTATTAAGTCCAGTATTGCTTTAGGTACTTTACTGCTGGAGGGTATTGGTGATACAATAAGGGTGTCGCTGACGGAGGATCCGGTTGAGGAGGTGCGAGCAGCCAGGGGGATTTTAGAATCATTAGGCCTGGCTCATCCGGGGGTGCAAGTGATCAGTTGTCCTACTTGCGGCCGCTGTGAATTAAATTTAGTCAGTATCGTTAAAGATTTGGAATCTATCCTTGCGGCTAAAACTTACCGGCAGTTTTATCCTCCTTTAAGGGTAGCAGTGATGGGTTGCGTGGTGAACGGTCCGGGAGAGGCAAGAGAGGCGGACTTGGGAATAGCCTTTGGCCGCAACAGCGGAATTTTATTTTCCAGGGGTAAAATGATTAGCAAAGTATCAGCCGGAGACTGCGTACAGGCTTTATTGCGCCAGATCAATTCAAGGAGAAAACATGGCCCAGCAAACGTTAAAAGGTAGAGTACGTGAAGATTTCTTAACCAAGTACAGCAGTGTTTTATTCAAATGTGCCGGCAATAAAACTGAGGTTGCCGCGGTAGTGAGAAATATTCTCGAGAGTATTTTAAGTCAGCCGCGCAATCCGCTTAAAGTGGAGGAGCGGGAGAATATTATCAATGAATTGGTTGATGAATTCGCCGGCCTTGGCCCCATCGAGCAATTAATGATGGATCCGGATGTCACCGAAATCATGATTAACGGTACGCACAATGTTTATGTCGAAAAGTTCGGTAAAAAAGTCTTAACCGGGATGCGTTTTGACAGCGATCAGCAGCTGATGTATGTGATCCAAAAAATCCTTTCCCCGACCCGCAGAAGGGTGGATGAGTCGGTGCCTTACACGGATATCTGCCTGCAGGACGGTTCGCGCGTGAATATCATTATCCCGCCGCTGGCTTTGGATGGACCGACGATTACGATCCGTAAATTCCTGCGGGTAATTACGAAGGCCGAAGATCTGATTAAGCTGGATACTTTGGATAAAAGAATGGCGGATTTTCTGATCGCTTGTATCAGAGGCAAAGCGAATATGATATTTTCCGGAGCGACCGGCAGCGGAAAGACGACGACCGTCGGGGTGCTTTCCGGTTATATCGGCGATGACGAAAGGACGATCACCATCGAAGATACGGCGGAGTTGCATCTGGCTCAACCCCACGTGGTAAGGTTAGAGACTAAGCCGCCCAATATCGAAGGCAAGGGGGAGATTACGATTCGGGATCTCTTCCGTAATACTTTACGTATGCGCCCGCAAAGGATTATCTTGGGTGAAATCAGAAGCGCCGAAGCTTTGGATATGTTGCAGGCGATGTGTTCCGGCCACAGCGGGGCATTATCGGTAATCCATGCCGATACACCTTTGGATGTTATGAATCGCTTGGAAACAATGATTTTGATGTCCGGGGTGCCGATCAGCCAGGAGGCAATTCACCGGCAGATTGTTTCGGCATTACATTTAGTTATTCAGCAGGATCAGTTAGTCGACGGTGGCCGTAAGGTTACCCGGATTAGCCAGATTAACGGCATTAAAGATGGATTTCCCAACCTTGAAGATATCTTTTATTATGATATCGAGAATGTTGATCGGGACGGCAAGGTGCACGGCCGTTTTAAGGCCACGGGAGTTATCCCGGTATTTTACCCGATTTTTGCTAAAAGAGGGATAACTTTAGATAAAGAGATTTTTAATAAGGATTAAAATGTTCTGGA
Source organism: Candidatus Omnitrophota bacterium (assembly GCA_020052635.1). GTDB lineage: Bacteria > Omnitrophota > Gorgyraeia > Gygaellales > Profunditerraquicolaceae > UBA6249. The sequence goes on along the minus strand of JAGVOR010000097.1, from coordinate 4,022 downwards.
GCAAAGCGTTTATTCCAACTTTAAAAGAAGTCCCTAAAGAGGCTGAATCCCTGGGGCATCAATTACTTTTGCGCGGTGGATTTGTGCGTATGCTGATGGCCGGCTCCTATACTTATCTGCCGCTGGGATTGCGGGTTTTGGAAAGAATCCAGGGGATTATCCGCCAGGAGATGAATGCGGCGGGTGCTTCTGAATTGCTTTTGCCGGCCCTGCAACCTCTGGAGCTTTGGCAAAAAACCGGCCGCGATAAAGATTTAGGGGAGGTAATGTTTAAATTTAAGGACCGCCGGGACAGAAACCTTGCTTTGGGCCCTACGCATGAAGAGATTATTACGGATCTTCTCAAGAATAATCTTTCCAGCTACCGGCAATTACCTTTGGTTTTATATCAGATCCAGACTAAATTTAGAGATGAGATACGTCCGCGTTTCGGCCTGATCCGGGCTTGTGAATTTATTATGAAGGATGCTTATAGTTTCGATCAGGATGAAGCGGGTTTGGATAAAAATTACCAGCTGATGTTCGAAGCCTATAAAAGGATTTTTGCCCGCTGCGGCTTAAAAATTTTAATCACCGAGGCTGACTCCGGAGTAATGGGTGGAAAAGTTTCTCATGAATTTATGGTGGAGGCGCCCTTGGGCGAAGATGTGGTTTGTTTTTGCCCGCAATGCTCATCGGCTAAAGCCGCCAAGGGGGATTCGAGTTTATGCCCTGCCTGTCAGATTAATATGGAGCAGGTTAATACGATTGAGGTCGGCCACATCTTTAAATTAGGCACAAAATACAGTCAAGCGCTGGCAGCTAATTTTTCGGACAGCTTCGGGCAGCTGAAGCCTTTGATTATGGGGTGCTATGGCATCGGAGTATCCCGTCTGGTTTCGGCGATTATTGAACAGAATCATGACTCCGACGGAATAGTCTGGCCGAAAGAAGTAGCCCCTTTTGATGTGATTATTCTGCCGTTAGATGTAGCTCATCCGGAATTGATGCGGGAGGCCAATAGCCTGCATCAGGAGCTTGAAGCTTGCGGTTTAACTGTACTTTTGGATGACCGCGATGAAAGGGCGGGGATAAAATTTAAGGATGCTGATTTAACCGGCATACCGGTAAGTATCGTCATTGGTAAGAAGGGCTTAGAGGAAGGAAAATTGGAATTAAAGTTACGTAAAGATAAAAGCACCAAGTTTATTCCTCGAGAGGAAGTGCTTAAGGCGGCCCGCGGCTTTAAATTATAGTTTTAGTAAAAACATTAGGGGGATAATTTGCATCAGGGATTTTTGAGCCAGGAGTTAATGGAATTATTTAACGCTTATTTTATTGATCATGGGTTGGAGTTAGTAGATTTGATCTTACAACCCCAAGGAGAGCGTTTAATCATCACCGTTCTGGCGCACCGCTTACCTGGCGGTATTACTTTAGCGGAATGCGCGCAGCTTTGCCGGAAACTCAGGGACCTGCTGGATGAAAAGCAACTGGTCTGCGGTGATTATGTGCTGGAGGTTTCCTCCCCCGGTTTAGACCGGCCGCTAAAAGTGCAAAAAGATTTTTTACGTAATTTAAATCGGGAGGCGGTATTTTTTTTAAACGACCTGGTGGAAGGCAGGTGCCAGTGGCAGGGGGTAATCGTAAAAGCCGATGCTGCCGCAGTTTTTATTCAGGCCCCCCAAGGAGTTTTAGAGATACCTTTAATTAAGATCAATAAGGCACAATTGGTAATATAACAGGAGAATAAAAATGAGTCAGGAGTTGCTAGCGATTATCGAACAGATTGAAAGAGAAAAAGGCATCAAAAAAGAAATTATGCTGGAGGCGGTTGAAAGCGCGATGTTAAGCGCTGCCAAAAGAGTGATCGATTTAAAGCCGGATGAAGAGTTTAAGGTTCAGATCGACCGCGTAACCGGTGAGATCCGCGCCTTTCGTAATAATCAGCCGGTGACCAGTATAGATTTCGGCAGGATTGCTGCTTCTACCGCGCGCCAGGTAATTATCCAGAAAATGCGCGAAGCGGAGAAGGATGTGGTTTTTATGGAATTTCAAAGCCGGGTGGGGGAAATTGTCAGCGGCACGGTTTACCGTTTCGAAAAAGGCAATCTGATTGTCGATTTGCTGGGTAAGGCCGAAGGCGTCCTCTTAAAACGCGAGCAGTCTCCGAAAGAAGAATTTAAACAGGGGCAGCGGATCCGGGCTTATGTGGTCGAGGTTAAGAAAGATACTAAGGGGCCGCAAATTATTTTATCCCGGGCACACCCTAACCTGGTGAAAGAGTTATTTGAACTTGAGGTCCCGGAGATCTATGAAGGGATTGTCGAGATCCGGGGGATCTCCCGTCAAGCGGGAGAGCGGACTAAGATTTCGGTTTATTCTAAGAATGAAAAGGTCGATGCGGTGGGCGCCTGTGTCGGTATGCGGGGTAACCGGGTACGCAATATCGTGAATGAATTACAAGGTGAAAAGATCGACATCGTGCGTTTTAATGATGATGTCCGGGAATATATTAAGGCTGCGCTTTCCCCGGCCAAGGTTTCCGAAATCAAATTAGACCGGGATACCAATAAGGCCAGCGTCATCGTTGAGGATGACCAGTTGTCTTTGAGTATCGGTAAGCACGGGCAGAATGTGCGCCTGGCTTCACGCCTGGTGGGTTGGGAGTTGGATATCCGCACCAAGAGTATGATTGCCGCTGAAGCTTTAGGCATTAAAGCCGAAGATACTTCCGGGGCCCAAGTTGAAACCGAACCGGCCAAAACCCCTAAGGTCAAAAAGGCTAAAAAAGAGACCAAGAAAGTACTGAAAAAAGAATCCAAAAAAGAAACTAAAAAGGAATCAGGTTTAGCCGAGCTTTTAGGAATAAGCCAGAAAATTGCTCAGGGTTTGGAAGAGGCGGGGGCTGGCAGCCTGGCAGATGTCGTCAAGCTGGGGGTTGAAGGATTGACTCAAATTAAGGGGATCGGAGAGAAGAAGGCCCAGAAAATTATTGCGGAGGCCAAGAAGCTGTCGTAATTATTAATGCCGCACTTCGTCATATAAGTTCGGTAAAGAGACCTGCCTTGCGGCAGGCAGGAAAGAGAAAATATGCCAAAGGTTAAGAAAGAAAAAACAGGGGTTAAAAAAACAGTTAAATCGAAAGTGGAAGTAAAAACCAAAAAGCCAACGGTTAAAGCCGCTGCGGCTAAACTTAAATCCGCCGCTAAGCCGTTAAAACTTAAAACCGCGGCCAAGGCGGTTAAAGACAAACCCGCGCCGGTTTTAAAAACTGTTCCTAAACCGGAATCCAGGCTGGCCCATAAACCTGAAATCAGGGTGGAGATTAAGCCGGTTATCCATAAGCCTGAGGTTAAGGTTGAAGCTAAGGTAGAAGCTAAACCGGCAATTAAGCCGGAAATAAAGATTGAGGCTAAGCCCGCCCATAAGCCGGAAATAAAAGTTGAGGTTAAGCCTGCCCACAAACCGGAAATAAAAGTCGAGGCTAAGCCCGCCCATAAGCCGGAAATCAAAGCTGAGGTTAAGGCGGTTTGCGAGAAAGAAATTGAATTGGAGCTGCCGATTACCGTTAAAGACTTAGCGGTAAAATTACAGGAAAAATCTTCGATACTGATTAAGCATCTGATGGGTATGGGGGTGATGATCGGGATTAATCAATCCCTGGATGAGGCTACGCTCGGTAAATTATGCTCAAAATACAGTTTTAAGGTAAAACAGGCACCCAGTGCGGAAGAGGCGGCCTTGCAAGTGCATAAAAGAATTGATAAGCCTCAAGAACAAAAGATGCGCGCTCCGATCGTAACTTTTATGGGCCATGTTGATCACGGTAAAACTTCCCTGTTGGATGCGATCCGTAATACTAAGGTTACCGAAAAAGAGCATGGTGGTATTACGCAGCATATCGGGGCGTATCGGGTCAGCCTGCCGCAGGGCGAGATTACTTTTTTAGATACCCCCGGCCATGAAGCATTTACCGCAATGCGTGCCCGGGGAGCACGCATCACCGATATTGTGGTATTGGTAGTTGCGGCGGATGACGG
>JAGVOR010000151.1 GCA_020052635.1 Candidatus Omnitrophota bacterium | reverse complement strand
GGTTGTACCCGGGAGGATCTTTGGAGAGGGAGAGGGTATGATTAACCTGCAAGGGTTGGCTTGCGGTATCGGCAGCCTTCCTTTAATTGATGCGCAAAAAGCGGTAGACCTGGTTTTACGCTATCTGCCGCAGATACCTTTTTGGCCGCAGCTGCCTAAAAGCAGCCCGCAAGAGGGGATGCTGGTGCAGTTCAGCGAAAACCTTCCCGGACTTAAGATTAAGGGAAGCGATTTAATTTTTAGCGCCCAGGATAAAGAAAAGGATCTGGAGGTATTTTATGAACGGTTTATCCGCCAGGAGCTGGAATATTTTAAGATTAGCCCGGATTTCGCCGCAGGATTGTATGCTTTTGCGCAGCGTTTAAGCGGGCTTGATCTGTCCGGGATAGAATTTATCAAATGCCAGGTCACCGGCCCGTTTACCTTTTGTTCCGGGATTACCCAGGAAGACGGAAAAACTATTTTACACGATGAAATATTAAGGCAGGCGATGGTTAAGGGTTTGGGGATGAAAGCGCTTTGGCAATTGGAGTATTTTAAGAAATTCGGCAAGCCGATGATCGTTTTCTTCGATGAGCCCTACCTTACCGGAGTAGGTTCCGCTTACACCCCGGTTAACCGCGCTGAGGTAATCGAGGTTTACGCTGAATTGGTTGACAGCTTAAAAAGTTCAGGTTGTTTAATCGGGATACACTGCTGCGGCAATACCGACTGGTCCATGCTTTGCGATGCCGGGGTAGATATCATTAATTTCGATGCTTTTAATTTCCAGGAGAGGTTTGTGCTCTACGCCGACAGCCTTAACCGTTTCCTTGGAAAAGGAGGGTTGATTTGTTGGGGGATTGTCCCGACCCAGGAATTTAGCCCAAAGCAGGATCCGGAATTTCTGGCGCAAAAGATAAAATTCGGTTTGGATGCTTTGGTGAAGAAAGGAATCGACCGTCAGCTTCTGTTGGAGAGGCTTTTAATCAGCCCTGCCTGCGGTTTAGGTACCTTAAGTGAAGGCAACGCCGAAGGTATATTGAGCTTGTTAAATCAAACCAGCCAGTTTTTCCGTAAAAACCTCTAAAAAGAAACTATTTGACAAAACCGGGGTTAGCTTATATAATTAAAAAACTTTTGAGTATTACTTTTTAGGAGCATTATGAAAGAGATTAGAATCCATGCCCGCGCAGGCCAGGGCGCCATCACTACCGCGACATTATTAGGGTTCGGTTATTTTAATGAAGGTAAGTTTGCCTACGCTTTCCCTAATTTCGGAGCAGCCAGAATGGGGGCGCCGATGAATGCGTTTGTGCGGGTGGATAGTGATCCGGTACGTTTGCGCAGCCAGATTTATGAGCCGGATTACGTGATTATCGTTGATCCTACGCTTTTGCGCGGATTTAACTGTTTTTCCGGGCTAAAGGAGGATGGGGTAGCGATTATTAACGGTAAAGATGATATTGAATTGCCTAAATTGAAAGCTAAACAGAAGATCTTTGTCGTCCCGGCTAATGAGATTGCTTTAAAAAATATCGGCCGCCCGCTGGGCAATACCGCTTTAATCGGGGCATTCGCCGCCGCCACGGGAGAGTTAAAGCTGGATAATCTTATTACGGTAGTTAAAGAACGTTTCAGCGGTAAGGCCCAGGATGGGAATATCGCGGCAGTTAAAGAAGGTTTTGATTACGTAAAAAATAAATTAAAGGGGTAACCGTGTTTGGACCATTAACCGTAAAACCATCGGAAAGTAAGGGTGATAAGACCGGCAGCTGGAGAACGCTTGTTCGCCCGCATTACCTGCATAAAGACTGTATCGCCTGCCGGATGTGCCTATTGATCTGCCCGGAGGGGTGTGTCAGCGGTAAAGAGAAGAATGCCTTTTCGGTCAATTATACCTACTGCAAGGGTTGCGGGCTTTGTGCGGATATCTGTCCTAAAAAAGATATTGCCATGGTCCCGGAAGAGCAGAAGAGTGAGGAAAAGTGAAAGAATTCGTTGAAGGTTCCCATGCCATCGCGCAGATAATCAAGGCTTGTCAGCCGGGAGTAATTTCTGCCTATCCGATAACACCTCAGACCCATATCGTTGAAGACTTAGCTCAAATGGTCTCAAACGGCGAGTTAGGCAGCCAGTTCGTTAACGTAGAAAGCGAGCATTCCGCAGCCAGCGTAGTTTTGGGAGGGTCTGCCACCGGGGTACGGGTTTATACCGCCACTAGTTCCCAGGGGTTATTTTATATGCAAGAGGTAGTTTTTAACATTGCCGGGATGCGGTTGCCGGTGGTGATGACCTGCGCCAACCGTGCGGTTAGTGCCCCGATTAACATTTGGAATGACCAGCAGGATTCTATCTCCCTGCGTGATTCCGGTTGGATTCAGATTTACGCTGAAAATAACCAGGAGGCAGTCGACTTCCATCTGATTGCTTACCGCTTGGCCGAAGATAAAAGAGTGATGTTGCCGGTAATGGTTTGCATGGACGGTTTTATCCTAACCCACGGCATGGAAACCCTGGACCTTCCGGAGCAGGATAAAGTAGATAAATTCTTGCCCAAGTATAATCCTTTATATAAACTGGACCCGGCTGATCCGATTTCGATGGGGCTTTTGGCTGATCCGGATTACTACATGGAAACCCGGTTTGCGATTCAGGAAACGATGAAATCATCGATTGATTATTTATCCGAAATCAGCGGCCAATTTAATGCGGTATTCGGTCGGGATTATAAAGATTTATTGATCGAGGAATACCAAACCAAAGATGCCGAAAAGGTGATTGTGGCAATGGGTTCGGTTTGCGGTACGATCAAAGAGGTGGTGGATGAGCAGCGCTCTAAAGGCAAAAAAGTCGGGCTCCTGCGGATTATTGCTTTTCGTCCTTTTCCTTACGCCAGGATTTATGAGGCTTTGAAGCATGTTTCTAAAATCGCGGTTTTGGATAAAGCGGTTTCTTTAGGCGCTTATGCCCCGATCGCCGTAGAAATGAAGGCGGCATTTTACGGCAAGAAGAAAGCCCCGCAAGTAATTAGCAGTTTTGTGGCGGGTTTGGGAGGCAGGGATATTACTTTAGAGTCTGTCCGCGAAATATTCAGAAGATTAAGCGCCAAGGAAGTTAACTCGGATTTTATCGATTTAAAGCCGGAGTTGCTCAAGGAAGAATATGGAAAATAGCCCTTTATTTAAATCTGGCCATACTGCCTGTGCCGGTTGCGGCCAGGCGATTGCGGCGCGTTTAGTGATTGAAGCCGCCGGCCCCAATACGATTGTAGCCAATAATACCGGGTGCCTGGAGGTTTTTTCCACTAAATATCCGGAAACTGCCTGGGGGGTACCCTGGATTCATTCTTTATTCGAAAATTCGGCAGCCGTGGCCTCAGGGATTGAAGCGGCGTTGATTTATTTGGGTAAAAAAGCTACAACTAATGTCATCGCTCAGGGCGGGGATGGTTCTACCGGGGATATCGGATTGCAGGCTTTAAGCGGGATGCTTGAACGCGGTCATGATATTCTTTATGTTTGCTATGATAATGAAGCCTATATGAATACGGGAGTCCAGCGCAGCGGGCTTACCCCGTTTGATACCAATACCACGACTAGCCCGTCGGGAAAAATTTCTTCCGGGAATATCCGGCCGAAAAAACCCGTGCCGGAAATTTGCAACGCTCATGGCATCCCGTATGTGGCTACCGCTTCAGCGGGTTTTCCTCAGGACTTAAGCCGTAAAGTAAAAAAAGCCTTTACGATCAAGGGGCCCAAATATATCCAGGTCCATGTTCCCTGCCCATTAGGCTGGCGTCATGAAAGCAATCAGATGCTGCCGGTGGCTAAACTTGCGGTTGAGACCGGGCTTTATCCTTTGTTTGAATATGAGAACGGCATTTTGGTTAACCGTAAGCAGATTACTCCTAAACCGGTCGAGGAATATTTAAAGTCGCAAGGCCGATTTAAACATCTCCTCAATAGTCCTGAAGAGATCAAAAAGATTCAGGAGATTGCGGATAATAATATAAAGAAATATGGTTTGAAGGTGGAGGCGTAAAATCAAGGCCGCAGAGGTTTTTTAAGGCCAAGATCAAGGAGGGTGATATGGGCAAACAAGCAAGGGCAATTGCGGATCTAAGCTTAAAAGATTTAATGAAGGATTTAAATAAGGCCTATTGCGATGAGTGGTTGGCATTTTATCTTTACTGGTATATGGCGCAGACGGTTTCCGGAAGGAATTACGAAGGTATTAAAGGGGCCTTGGAAAAGCTGGCTAAAGAAGAGTTTGAGCATGCCACGGAATTAGCGGATTTAATCACTAAACTGGGCGATGTGCCGGTGGCTAACCCTATGGAGCTGGAAAAAGGCGCTAATGCCCCATATTTAATACCTCCGAAAAACACCGCCGATATCAACCGGATTATCCGGATTGTGGCGGAGGCAGAAGCCGGGGCAATTGAAGTTTACAGCAAGCTGGCGAAAAAGACATTTGGTAAGGATACTGTAACTTATCAGTTAGTGAGCCATATCTTGAGTGAAGAGGTGGATCACGAAGAGATGTTTGAGAACTTGCTGGAACGGTGACAATCCTGGGTTACAATGTTTCACCGAGCTAATCCTGGATGTTACGCTTAGTAGATATTCGAATTTTGTAACGCTCGGTGTAAATTAAAAATTACCGCTTGGAATAAATAATTTTTAATTTAAGGGAGGAAAACGATGGCTAAAGTTACCGTTGATGCTTCGACATGTGTAGGATGCGGTTTATGCGAGCAGTCATGCCCGGAGGTATTTGAGGTCCAGGGTGACGGGATCGCGCATGTTAAGTCGCAGTCTTGCACTTCATGTAATTTGCAGGAAGTGGCTGATTCCTGCCCGGTTAACTCGATCAAAATCAGCTAATTGATGGGTTATTAATTATAAAATAGGCTGACTAAATAATAATTTAGTCAGCCTATTTTTTTAGTTAAGTTTATTGCGCTTTTTTCCTGAGCTGTTCGACAAATTCTCCGAACATCTCGGCTTTCTTGGAGGAGAGCAGCTTTTCACTGAAGGCTGCTCTTTCTTGGGCAAACTTGCTTTCATCGATCGGTTTAATGGATTTAAGTTTAATCAGATAGTAACCCCGCGCATTGGAGATTACCCCGCTGGTTTCGTTCTCTTTTAAATTTTTAGCGGTATTCCAAAAATTTCTCGCCGAATGAAGGTTTTCGATTAAACCGGTAGATTTAAAATAATCAGTACCGGTAACCTTTAATTTGCAGGCGGCGGCAGCGCGGTTGAAATCCATAGTTTTTAAATTTTGCGCGCATTCATTTATTTTCTGCAGCGCCATTTCTTTGGCGGTTTGATCAGCCAGGGCGCTTCTTACCTTATCTTTTATTTCGGATAATTCCGGGATGCGCACCGGTTGATTTTCAGTCGCCGGTTCTTTGAACATCGGTTTATTTTTTTCGAAGAAACTTGCGATTTGTTCGTCTGTCGGCTGAACCGACCCGGCAAAATCGGCAAAACTGCTGGCAATGTAATCGATGCTGAGCTCCTGATTAGCCTGCAGGTATTCCTGGCGGATCTGTTCATCTGTCAACCGGTAATTTTTAGTTACCTGTTCGTAAAGTTTATTTAAGATCAGGCTTTGGCGGGTTTGTTCCTCATAAATTCTCGGCTGTAAGCGCAAAACATAGCGCAGGGTTTCCTGATAGATTTTATTGCTAAAACCTTTTTGATCCTGAAAGTAGGGGGCATTCTGGATTTGCTCGATTACCTCCTGATCGCTTACCCGGATCCTTCGCCTTTTGGCTTCCGCCAGGAGGATTAATCTTTCCCAGGCCTGGCCTTCGAAATTTAAATATTTTTCTATTTCTTCCAGCCGGTCTCCGAATTGCATCAGGGCGGATGTTCTTACCGCAATTAAAGAATTATTAAACTCGATCGCCGTAACGTTTCTGCCGAAAATCTTGCCGATGACCGACGATTTATCCTGTTTATCGGCACTGCCAAAACCCCAAAAGGCAAAAGCCGGGATGATAATGATTGCCAGGCCGATCCAGATTTTTTTGGCAGTTTTTTTATTGCGTAACAGTTTAAGCATAGTTCTTATTCCTTTCTTTTGTATCCCATAATTATAAAGCAAAATCGGCGGATTGCAATATTGTTTTGAAAGCCCTTGCCTTTTACTTCCTGAAGGAATTTTCGTTCCAACAGGTTGGGGCGTAATTATTTTTGAAAAAGTTAAGAATATTCTTGATAAATTAAAACATTACTACTATAATTATGTAAACAAATGGTAAAAGACAGGTTAGCTCATAAAACAGAGGATGACTGGGATAATTTGAAAAACAAGATACCCCGCGCTTAGTGGAGGGCGCGGGTACGCCCTTTCTGGGGCAGGGAGTTGGCTTATGCCGGATAAGTTTTTCAAAAAATATTGCGGCGAAAGATTAGCGGCAAAAGTCACAATCAGTACTCTCTGGTTTATTGGCGCAATTTGTTTAAGCAGTTTCGCGGTAGGGTTTTGGGATCGGCCGGTTTATGCCCAGGATAATTCTGACCGGGGCGCAGGTTTCATTTATGCCGAAGCCGACGCGGTAATCAAGCTTTTGGAACAAGAAAGAACCTCCCTGCAGACACAGCTTGCCCGTACGCAAAATAATTTGAATCGGACTGAGGCCAGAATAAATGATAAGCTGGCTGCCCTGAACAAGGCCAGGCAGGATGCCGAGGCCAAAGCCAGCCTTTTAGAAAACGAAAAGGATGTTTTAAGAAAACAGCTGGCGCAGACAAAAGATAATTTAGCTAATACCGAAGCAAGGCTTAACGATCAATTGGCCCAACTTGCAAAATCCAAACAGGCCTCGCAAGATAAGCTCGTTAACCTGGAAAAAGAAAGATCCTTTCTGCAAAACCAACTCCATCGAACCACCGGTGATTTTAACCAAAACCAAGCCAAACTCGACGATCAATTAGCCACGCTGACTAAGTTCAGGCAGACAGCGGCAAAGCAGATTACTGAACTGGAAAAAGAAAAATCCGCGCTTAAGGATCAGCTGCTGGCGACCGAGAATAATTTAAAATACAGCGAATTAAAACTGAATAATCAGATTGTTACTTTGGATAAAGCCGCTTCCTCCTTAAGGGATCAGCTGGCGCAAGCCGAGGATAACTTAAAAGATACGGAAGCTGAATTGACGGAGCAGTTAAACTTTACCGCCAAGGCTAAACAGGAGGCGGAAAGTAAAGTCGCTACGCAAACAGCCAAGCTGGACCTGCAGGAGAAGGAGATAGTTGCATTAAAAGAACAGCTTAGCGTTTTAGAAAAATCCCGGGTGGAAACCGAGAATAAACTGAGGGCAGAGCTGGTAGCCTTGAGAGAAAAGAGATCTGTTTTAGGCAAACAATTTAGCGCATTAGGTAAACTAAAACTGGATACCGAAAATAAATTGAAGATCGATTTAGAAACCCTCGAGAAGGAAAGGGAGTTGCTTAAAAACCAGCTGCTGCAGGCGGAGGATAATTTACGTAAAACTCAAGGAGGGTTGAATGAACAGTTGGAGGCCCTAACTAAATCCAAGCAGGAAACCGAAAATAAGCTGGCCGGTCTGGAGAAGGAAAAGGCTTCGTTGATTAAACAACTGGCGGAGTTGAGCAAATCTAAAACCGATTCGGAGAATACCCTTAAAGCTGAAATTACCGATCTGGAGGCAGAGAAGGCTTCGTTGAAAGAGCTCTTGGCCCAAACCGAGAATAATTTAAAGGATATTGAATCGAGATTAAGTGAGCAAACGGCAGCTGCGGCCAGATACAAAGAAGAAGCCACCGCCAAGATCAGCCTTCTGGAAAAGGAAAAATATGCCTTAAAGGGTGAGCTTTTCGAAACCGATAAAAATGCTAAGGCCAAAGAAGCGGCGTTAAATGAACAATTGACCGCCCTAACTAAATCCAAGCAGGAAACCGAGGCCAGGCTGGTACTGGCGGAAAGCGCCAAGCTTTCCTTAAGAGAGCAGATCAGCGTTTTAGAAAAGGCCAAGCTTGATTCAGAGAATAAACTCAGGTCTGACCTGGATACCTTGACGCAGGAGAGGGAATCGTTAAAGAAACAGGTCAGCGACTTGGAGAAGGCTAAGGCGGATGTGGCCATCGAGCAGGATAATCTGATTAATTTCTTCAATAAGCAAATTGCTGCTTTGGATAAAGCTAAGGTTGAGTCAGAAAACAAATTAAAAGCCAATCTGGGGGCTTTAAGTCAGAGAAACCGGGAGACCGAAGATACACTGGGGGCTAAGATTTCGGCTTTAACCATCGCCGAAGCGAGTTTCCGTTCGGAGATTGATGCTTTAAATAAAAGCAGGCAAGAAGCCGAAAAGAGGATCAAGGATTTACAGGAGCAGGAAAAAACCCTGCAGGCCGGTTATCAAGAGCAGATCGATTCCTTAAACACCCGGATCAGTGCGTTGAATGATAAGAATTCTGATTTGCAGAAAGAATTACAGGCTAAGTTGGAAGCAATTAATGCTTCGGTGAGCGCCACTGAGGAGGCCAAAAGAGGAGTGGAAAGATTACTGCAGAATGAAATCGCCTCTAGTGTCGATAAAGAGGTTTTGATTAAAGATCTGCAGGCCAAGGTTGATTTTTTAACTAAAGATGTGCCGGCCTATAAAGATCAGGTTTTGCAATTGGATAAGGCCAGACAGGATGCAGAATCTAAAGTAGCGGATTTAATGAAGGAAAAAGAGGCCTTGGCCGCGGAATACAACCGGCAGCTTAGCACACTGGCTGATGATAAGCGAGAGACCGAAATCCAGCTAAAAAAAGAATTGGCTACTTTGAGGCAGGAGAAGGCCCATGCGCAGGAGTTGCTGAAAAATAAGATTGCGGATTTAGAAAAAGAGTCCTTGGAGCAAAGATTGGAGGCGGAACGGTCCAGAGAAGTGACGGTTGTGATTGAAGAATCTCAGCCTGTTTCCGAGAAGATTGACCTGGGGGTGGTGGTGCCTGCCGTCAAAGAAACGGGCGTAATTAAGGATGCCCCTAAAAAATCTAAGCCGGTTAAAGAAAACCAGCCGGCCGCAAGGTTGGTGGTCGGATCGGTGATTGAAAAGAATGCTGCCAATCAGGAAGTTTTGGTCGACCTTACCTCTGCCGATGGGATCGAGCCCGGACAAGCCTTGACGGTAATGCGGGAAAACGAAAAGGTCGCGGAGCTTGAAGTAGTCAAAGTTTTAGCAAGCTTTACTATCGCCAAGCCTATTTTGGACAAGGATTTTAGCGCTGTCGACCTCTTTGATAAGGTTGAACTTTCCCTCTAAAAAGAGGGCGGGGATTATTCCGGTTTAAATAAAAATAAGGGCGTTTCCTTTCTGCGGAAAGAGGGAACGCCCTTATTTTTGCCCATTTTTTTATTTGCTAAACGGCATTTCTTTGCTATAATTAACTTCTCAAATGAACAAAAGGAGCCTCGCATGATTGCGCGTTACAGCCTCGATAAAATGAAAAGTATCTGGCAAGAGGAGTTTAAGTTCGCAACCATGCTGGCGATCGAAATCCTTGCCTTAGAAGCATATGCCGCCAAAAAGATCGTTCCACTTCCAGCCGTAAAACGTATTAAACAAAAAGCCAAATTCAATATTGCCCAAATCCAGAAGATCGAAGAGAAAACACAACATGATGTTGTGGCCTTTGTTTCTAATGTAGCCCAATATATAGGCAAAGACGCCCGGTATTTGCATATGGGCTTAACCTCATCCGATATTTTAGATACGACACTAGGGGTACAATTAAAATCTGCCTCCGACATATTAATTGAAGATCTGCAAAACCTGCTTAAGGTATTAGCCAGGAAAGCTAGTGCCTATAAGGATATGGTTTGTATCGGCCGTACTCACGGGGTACATGCCGAGCCAACGACCTTGGGACTAAAATTAGCGCTTTGGTATGATGAAACTAACCGTAATTTAGCCCGCCTCAAATTAGCCAGGCAGGAAATTTGCCTGGGTAAGTTATCCGGCGCCGTAGGCACATATTCTAATATCGAGCCTTTTGTGGAAGATTATGTTTGTCGTAAACTTGGTTTAAGAGCGGTAAATATCGCTACACAAGTCATACAAAGAGATGTATACGCCCAATATATGGTTACGTTGGCGGTTGTGGGCGCATCCCTGGAAAAATTTGCCACCGAAATCAGGCATTTGCAGAAAACCGAAGTTTTAGAAGCAGAGGAGCCGTTTGCCAGGGGGCAAAAAGGATCCAGCGCCATGCCGCATAAACGTAATCCGGTGATCTGCGAGCGCATCTGCGGCCTTGCCCGCCTCCTGCGCGGCAATGCCCAGGTAGCCCTGGAAAATGTCTCTTTGTGGCACGAGCGGGATATCAGTCACTCCAGCGTCGAGCGGGTAATTTTCCCCGATTCTACTCTGGCTTTAGATTATATGCTGAATAAATTCATTCAGGTAGTATCAGGAATGAAGGTATATCCGGATAATATGCTGGCTAACCTGGCAAAAACCCGCGGTTTAATTTTCTCTCAACGGGTATTGATTGCGCTGATGAATAAAGGATTAGCCAGGCCCAAGGCTTATGATCTGGTGCAGAAAGCTGCCATGCAAACCTGGCAGGGCAGCGCTAATTTTAAAGAGAATCTTCTGGCTGTGCCGGAAGCGGCAAAATATTTAAGCGCGAAAGACTTGGATAAAATTTTTGATTTAGATTATTATTTGCGCAACGTAAACAAAATTTTTCACAAGGTCGGATTATAATCTTACCTGCCTTTTTTTGCAAGCCTCTATAAATATGCAGTACAAAGTCGAAGTTGTGGATAAGCCTGGGGTGTTTGATGCTGTGGGCCAGGGTGTAAGCAGGGATATTGCCGATTTGGGGATTGGCGGCGTTAAAGAGGTTAAGTTTATCCAGGTTTATACTTTGGAGGGTGATCTTGCCGAGGGGGAGGTCGCCAGTATTTGCCAGGAGCTCTTGACCGATAAAGTCACCCAAGACTATAGAATTCTATCCGATTACCCGGCCCTATCGGATGGGCCGGTGCGCGCCTCTGCGCAGCAGCATATTGTCGAAGTAGCCTATAATCCCGGGGTGATGGATCCGGTAGAGGCCAGCGTGATCAAAGGAATCCAGGATTTAGGGATTCTGGCCCCGGAAGCCGTCGCCACCGCCAAGAAATATATTATTTCCGGAAAACTTTCATCCTCCCAGCTTAAAACGATCTGTGAAAAACTTCTCTACAATAAGTTGATCCAGCATATCGTAGATTTGCATACCTCCTCAAGCGACCTTAAGCATTTACCGAGTTATAATTTTAATCTGGTTACGGTAGATTTGCTCAAGGCCAATGATAATAAACTATTAGAGATCAGTAAAAAGGGGCAGCTTTTCTTAAACTTAAATGAAATGCGCCAGATCAGGGATTATTTTGTCCGGCTTAAGCGTAATCCTACGGATTGTGAACTGGAGACGATCGCCCAGACCTGGAGCGAACACTGTTATCATAAAACCTTCCGCGGTAATATTACTTACCGTGAAAGCAAGGCCAACCCGGCCCTAGGTAACTTAAAGATTAAAAATTTACTTAAGTCTACGATTATGAAAGCTACCCGGCAGCTTAATAAAAGCTGGTGCGTTTCGGTCTTTAAGGATAATTCCGGGGTGATCAGATTTGACGACAAAAACAATATCTGTTTCAAAGTTGAAACCCATAATCATCCTTCGGCCCTTGAGCCTTTTGGCGGAGCCAATACCGGTATCGGCGGGGTGATCCGTGATTCCATGGGGACAGGCCTGGGGGCTAAGCCGGTTCTGAATACCGATATTTTTTGTTTTGCCCCACCGGATTTACCCTTTAATCAGGTTCCTGCCGGGGCCCTGCACCCCAAACGGGTGATGAAAGGGGTGGTTAGCGGAGTGCGCGACTACGGAAATAAAATGGGTATCCCGACGGTTAACGGGGCGGTGTTATTTCATAAAGATTTTGCCGGCAATCCTTTAGTTTATTGCGGCACAGCCGGGATTATTCCCAAAGATAAATCTTTTAAGCATACCAACCAGGGTGATTTGATTGTGGTGGTCGGAGGAGAAACTGGCCGGGACGGTATCCACGGAGCAACGTTTTCCAGCGGTGAACTGACCCATGAGTCCGAGACTGTCTCAAGCGGTGCCGTGCAGATCGGTAACCCCATTCAGGAGAAAAAAGTTTTAGATACGATTCTGCAGGCCCGCGATCAAAATCTCTACAGCGCAATTACCGACTGCGGAGCCGGCGGGTTATCCAGCGCCGTGGGAGAGATGGGGCAGGAATTAGGAGCCAGGGTTGAGCTGGATCGTGTGCCTTTAAAATATTCCGGTTTGAGTTATATGGAGATCTGGATTTCCGAGAGCCAGGAGAGAATGGTCCTGTCGGTACCCCCCAAAAATATCGAGAAGTTAATCAACGTCTTCGCTAATGAAAATGTCAGCGCTACGGTGATCGGCGAATTCACCGGGACAAAAAGGCTTGAGCTTTATTACCGTGATAATTTGGTTTGTGATTTAGATATGAAGTTTTTGCATGAGGGTATACCGCAGATTGCCAAAAAGGCAGAGTATATTCAACTTAAGCACTGGGAACCTAAAATCCCGCTTAAAAAAGATTACACTGTCGATCTGCTGAAACTTTTAGGCCACTATGATATCTGCTCAAAAGAATGGATCATCCGTCAATATGACCATGAGGTCCAGGGCGGCTCGATTATTAAGCCTTTGGCCGGACTGAAAAATGACGGGCCAAGCGATGCCTCGGTGACTAAGCCTTTATTTGATTCCGACAAAGGTATTATTGTTTCCTGCGGTATCAATTTCCGTTTCGGATTAATTGATCCTTATTGGATGGCTGCCGGCTGTATTGATGAAGCGTTGCGGCAGATTATTAGTGTCGGCGGATCACTTAAAGAGGTAGCTATCCTGGATAATTTTTGCTGGGGCAATCCGGATAAACCCGACCGGCTGGGGAAATTAGTGCGGGCGGCTTACGGCTGCTATGATTTTGCCAAAGCTTATGGGGTGCCGTTTATTTCAGGCAAAGATAGTTTTTATAATGAATTCAGCGTTCACGGTAAATCTACTCCGATTCCCGGAACGCTTTTGATCTCGGCGATCAGCGTAATGGAGAATATCAATAGATCAGTATCGATGTATGCCAAAGAGGCGGGTAATTTGATTTATGTTGTGGGTAATACCCGCGATGAATTGGGAGCCAGCCATTATTATGATTTATATCAGGGGTTGGGTAATCGGGTGCCCAAGGTATACCCTAAAGAATCCAGGGTTACCTTTGCCGCTTTGAGTAAGGCGGTTAAGTTGGGGTTAGTGAGGTCTATACATGATTGTTCTGACGGCGGGCTCGCGGTAGCGCTGGCGGAGGTTGCCTTTAGCGGCGCCTTAGGTATGGAGGTATTTCTGGCAGAGGTACCGCAAGCTAAATCCGCGGGAATGAATAATCAATCGATTTTATTTTCGGAGTCGCACTCCCGTTTTATCGTAGAGGTGGAAAAAACCAGGCAACGGGATTTTGAAAAACAATTAAAAGGTGTTGCTTTCGGTTTGGCCGGCTGCCTAACCGATAAAAAAGATTTTAGAGTTTATGGTTTAGATGGGAAGGTTTGCGTTAATGCGGATATCGGTAAATTGAAATCAGCGTGGAGGTTGCCACTACAATGGTGAAAACTAAAGCTTGCGCCAAAGACATTTTAGACAGAGAAGATTTTACGAAAGAAGATACCTGGCGGATATTCAGGATTATGTCGGAGTTTGTAGACGGGTTTGAGGTGCTTTCTAAGGTTGGGAAAGCAGTTTCTATTTTCGGTTCAGCCCGCAGCAAGCCCGATTCGCAGTTTTACAAAATGGCGGAAGAGGTCGCCTATTATGTTGCTAAAGCGGGTTTTGCGATCATTACCGGCAGCGGCCCCGGCCTGATGGAGGCAGCCAATAAAGGGGCGCAGCGCGGAAAGTCACAATCAATCGGTTTAAATATTCATTTGCCCTGTGAACAGAAACCCAATAAATATGTCGATACGGTTTTAGGTTTCCGGTATTTTTTTGTGCGTAAGGTAATGTTTGTCAAATATGCCAAGGCTTTTATAATTTTACCCGGAGGCTACGGCACTCTGGATGAATTCTTTGAAGCGATTACTTTGATCCAGACGAACAGGATCGCCAAATTCCCGGTAGTTCTTTTAAACCGTCAATATTGGACACCGCTTTTGGAATGGCTCAAAACAACGGTTTTAAGCCACGGTAATGTCAGTCAAGAGGACCTGAATTTATTTATTTTAGTGGATAAGCCGCAAGAGGCAGCCCAGGCGATCAAGAGATTTTATGCTAAAGCCTAAAGTTTGTATCTTAAGAAGCGCAGGAACAAATTGCGATCAGGAGACTGCCGCCGCATTTAGGCTGGCCGGAGCTGCGACGGAGGGGTTGCATATCAACAGTTTAGTTTCAGGTAAGCGCTTGCTGGATGAATTTCAAATCCTGGCTTTACCCGGGGGTTTTAGTTACGGTGATGATGTGGCTTCGGGTAAGATTTTTGCCAATGAATTAAAGT
>JAGVOR010000010.1 GCA_020052635.1 Candidatus Omnitrophota bacterium | reverse complement strand
GCCTGCCTTGCTTCCCGGATACCTTACGGGATAAAAATTACCGCTGGTTTGCTTAAACGTATTGAACAGGCGGAAGAGTATTTAAACGGCCTGGGTTTTAAACAGGTGCGTTTACGTCACCATGGTGATCTTTGCCGGGTTGAAGTTAACCCGGAAGAAGTTATTAAGTTATGCGCTCAAGGACAGCAGATTGTCAAGCGTTTGAAAACAATCGGCTATAATTATGTTACGGCGGACCTGCAAGGGTACCGTACCGGCAGTTTAAATGAGGTAATTAAAAGATGAAGAAAGTATATTTAGATTACGCGGCGACCACTCCTGTCGACCCGCAAGTACTTAGTGCCATGCAACCTTATTTTTTTGATCAGTTCGGTAACGCCTCTAGCCTTCACGCTTATGGCCAGGAGGCTAAGAAGGCCCTGGAGGATAGCCGTGAGGTGCTGGCGGATTTTATCGGGGCTCTTCCTGAAGAGATTGTGTTTACTTCCGGCGGCACGGAAAGTGATAATTACGCCCTTTTGGGCGCAGCTTTTGCGCAGGAGAAGAAGGGTAACCATATTATTACTTCGGCCGTTGAACACCATGCGGTTAGTGGGCCGGCAAAATTCCTGGAGAAAAAAGGGTTTAAGGTTACTTATTTGGGGGTTGACCAGGATGGTTTAGTTTCACCTGAAGACCTGAAGCAAACAATTACCGATAAAACCATCATGGTCAGTATAATGCATGCGAATAATGAGATCGGCACCCTGCAGCCTATTTCCCAGCTGGGTAAGATCGCTAAAGAAAAAGGGATCTGTTTTCATACCGATGCCGTGCAGACCGTGGGACACCTGCCGGTTAATGTCGATGCGTTAAATGCGGATCTTTTGTCCCTTTCGGCCCATAAATTTTACGGGCCCAAAGGCGTAGGTGCTTTATATGTCAGAAAAGGTACGCGCCTTGAGACTTTTATGCGCGGCGGGGATCAGGAAAGAGGCCGGCGCGCCTCCACCCACAATATTCCTGGGATAGTGGGTTTGGCTAAAGCGATTGAGCTTTGCCGCAGTAAAATGAATGATGAGATTAAACTACAAACCTCCTGGCGGGACAGGTTGATCAAAGAGATCCCCGCTCGAATCCCTCATGTCCGGCTAAACGGCCACCCCAGCCAGCGGCTGCCCAACAACGTTAACTTTTCCATTAAATACATCGAAGGGGAGTCGATACTTTTGAGCCTGGATATGCTGGGAATTGCCTGCTCTACGGGGTCGGCCTGCACCTCAAGTTCGCTAGAGCCATCACATGTTTTATTGGCGATCGGCCTGGATCATGAAACGGCGCATGGCTCGCTGCGGATTACCCTGGGCCGCTTTAGCCGCGAGAGCGACGTAGACTATCTTTTAGAACAATTACCTCCGGTGGTGCAAAAATTACGTGCTATGTCCCCGCTTTATGAGAAATAATCTGCCGAAATTAGGTAAAATCCATCCGGAGTTTTTTAACCAGCATATCTATCGCCGTTTAGGTAAGTCCGATAAATCAATCCTGGTCGGTCCGCAAAACGGGGTAGATTTTGGGGTGATTGACCTGGGCGGGCAGGTGTTAGTTTTATCGACCGACCCATTCTTTATTGCCGCCGAATTAGGCATGGAAAGAGCAGCCTGGTTTGCGGTGCATATTCTTGCCAGCGATGTGGCAGTCAGCGGGATTGCCCCGCGGTATTTAGCGGTCGATTTAAATCTGCCTCCGGAGATGCTGCAGAATGAACTGGTCCGGATGTGGAAAGCGGTGCACCAAGAGTGTAAAAAATTAAAGATCAGTGTGGTTACCGGGCATACCGCCCGGTATGCCGGGTGTAATTACCCGATGGTCGGCGGGGCAACCATGCTGGGTTTAGGCAAAAAGGATGAATTGGTTAATCCCCAAGCCCGCCTGGGGGATGCGATTATTATTTCCAAAGGTCCGGCGATTGAAACTACGGGTTTAATGAGCGCCTACTTTCCGAAATTCCTGCAGGCTAAATACGGAAAATCATTTGTTAAGCGGGCTCAAGGCATTTTCTATCAGATGTCTACGGTTAAAGACGCCGCAATTGCCGCTTCTGTCGGCGGAGTGACCGCGATGCATGATGCGACGGAATGCGGAGTCTGGGGCGGGCTTTTTGAAATTGCCCAGCACAGTAAAGTAGGCATGCGGATTGATTTAAGCAAAATCATTCTGCCGGAAGAGGTTAAGCTGACTTGTGAGTGCTTTGGTTTTGATCCTTATAGGTCGATCAGCGAAGGCACGCTTTTAGCTACTGCCTGTCCGCAAAAGGCCAAATTTATTGTCAAGGCTTTAAATGCTGCCGGAATTCCTGCCAGTGTTGTCGGGGAAGTAACCCGGCAATCCTGCGGGATGCGGATTTTAGACGGCAATAAGGATTATGTATTAGAGCACCCCCGAGTTGATCCCTTTTGGGGAAAATTTGAGGAGTATCTTAAAAAAAGATGAATCCCGCACCAAAAAATGGCGGGGGTTAGTTTAATCAAATAGACACCCGGCGCTAAGCGGCGTCACCCAACGCTAATTGGAATTGCGTTGGTTCACCCACCAGGGTGACACTTGGCCTATCCTTTAGGCCAAGGTGGCTGGCCTTGCGGCCTATGCGCCGGTGCGTGTTTGTACACAGGAAGGTGCGGGATGAAAGAAAAGATTCTTGAACTATTAAATAAAAAACATGACTATCTTTCCGGCGACCAGATCAGCCGTCACCTGGGGATCAGCCGCCAGGGCTTATGGAAACATATCCAAGAATTAAAAGATTTAGGGTATGAGATTGAAGCGGTTCCGCATTTGGGTTACCGGCTGGCCAGTGCTCCCGATAGGCTCTTTGATTTTGAAGTTTCAAGGTCTTTACATACTAAATTCATCGGGAAGAAGATTTTCTATTTTGATTATCTATCTTCTACCATGGATTTGGCAATGCAAAAAGGCATGCAAGGGGCTCCCAGTGGGACGTTGGTATTAGCGGAAGCGCAAGTAAGGGGCCGCGGCAGATTGGGCCGGGAATGGTTTTCCCCCAAATACAAAGGCATTTATCTCTCCTTAATTTTGCGGCCCGATATCGCCCCGGCGTCTTGCCCGGTGCTGACTTTAATGAGTGCAGTCAGTATCTGCGAAGCCTTCAAAAGCCTGCTGCATCTGGAAGCGCAGATTAAATGGCCCAATGATATACTGGTTAACCATAAAAAAATCGCCGGGATTCTGACGGAAATGAATGCCGAGATGGATAAGGTGAATTTTGTGGTTATCGGCATCGGTTTAAACGTTAACAATGACAAAAAATCATTGCTGCCTCAGGCTACTGCGTTGAAGCAGGAGCTGGGCCAGGAGGTTAGGCGGGTGGTTTTGCTGGAGGAGATTTTGCGTACGTTGGAAAACAATTATTTTCTTCTTCAAGAAAAGGGGACAGAGGAGATTATTAATAAATGGCGCAATTTTGCCCTGACCTTAGGCAGCCGGGTGAAGGTTGATTACCAAGGTAAGCATATCGAAGGCCAGGCGGTGGATCTGGATTCCGACGGGGCGCTTTTAATCCGCAAGGATTCCGGATTAATGCAAAAAATCTCCAGTGGCGATGTAACCACCTGCCGCTAATGTAAACTATATAAATATTATTGGTTGACAATCAAACGTGCTGCTTTATAATTGTTTTATGCTTAAAATAATTATCAGGCGGTTTTTAATTTTCGCGGGAATTTTATTTACGGGGGCAGTTTATGGCGGGCAGGACCATTTACAAGAGCTGGATACCCTGGTGATTACCAGACAAAAATCTTTTTTCCTTAACAGTTATACCGGGAATCGTAAAGAAATAAGCGCTTTTAATTTCCAATCCAGCCTGGAAGGTTTATCTAACCTGCCGGTGGACTTGCAATCGCGTTCACTCGGTGCCGGGATCCAATCGGATTTTTCCCTGCGCGGCTCCACCTACTCCCAAGTATTAATCCTGCTTAATGGCCGCAGGATCAATGACCCGCAAACCGCCCACCATAATGGAGATATCCCGTTTACTAAAGAAGATATCGGGCAAATTGAAGTGATTCCGGGAGCCGGTTCTTCATTATTCGGGTCGGATGCTATCGGCGGGGCGGTAAATTTTACCCTGAAAGAGCCAAAAGAAAAAAAGACGATCTGGGAGTTTGGCGCAGGCAACCAGCGTAACGGATACGGGTTATTGAGTATCAGTGAGCAGTTTCGGGAACTGGGTTTTAGGGTTTCGGTTGAGGATGCGCAATCCCGGGGGTTCCGGGATGATACAGATTATAAAAAATTCACCGCTTCTTTAGCGGCCGATTGGCAGTTGCCTTGGGGGAACTGGAAAAATAACTTTGGCTATCAGGAAAAAGAATTCGGGGCGTATGATTTTTATACTCCCGGCCGCGGGTATCCTTCCCGGGAATGGACAAAAACGTACTTATTAGATAGCGGATTAGATCTAAATTTCGATGATTTATTAATCAAGCCGAATTTTTTGTGGCGCAGGCATTTTGATAAATTTGCTTTGGATGAAAGGGTGGATAATTATAATCATCATCATACCGATATGTTTGTACCAAGTGTTTATTTACAGAAAGAAGCCGGGTTATTGGGAAAATTGGGGTTGGGTTTTGAAACGGGCCAGGAGAATATTATTTCAACCAATTTAGGTAAACATGATCGTCAGCATCAAAGTTTATTTTTAGATGATCGTTTAGCGCTGGGAGAATTCGGGGACTTAAGTTTTTCCCTGCGTTTAGATAATTTTTCAGATTTTGACCCGGCTTATACCGGAAGCCTGGCGGCTAAATTCAGGCTCAATGATCAACTGGAATTTAATTGCGGGATTTCCAGAAGCTTAAGGATTCCTTCCTTTACGGAGCTTTACTATCAGGATGTTACAACCATCGGCAACTCTTCGCTGTCTCCTGAACGCGCCTGGAATTATCAGGCCGGCCTGGAGTCAAAACCAGGGGGTTTTTCCTGGGGCCTGGTTTTTTTCTTCCGCCAAGAGGAGCAGATGATTGATTGGGTAAGGCAGGATCCGGCTCAAAAATGGCAGGCCCGGAATTTTACCGAGGATCGGGTATTTGGCG
>JAGVOR010000080.1 GCA_020052635.1 Candidatus Omnitrophota bacterium | reverse complement strand
AGCTTTTAAAGCATATGCAGGAAATAAGGCGGATTCTCAAGCCGGGCGGATATTGGCTGCTTTTAGAAGCCAATTCAGGAAGCCTTGCGGCCAAACATTTGCGTTCCAGGATTGGCCGGTTGCACGAGCTTGACAGGGTCAGGAGGCTGGCGGTAAATAGCGGTTTTACGGAAATTAGCCAGTCATTCGAAGGCTTCTATGCCCCATATTTTCCAGTATTAATTAACTTTATCCGTAAACTATGTTCTTTTAGGCAATTTGATATCTCTGATTATGATTCATGGGTGGTTAAGGCTATGCTACCGGAAAAACGCGGTTTGTGGTTGCTGCGCTTAAAAAATAAATGAATAAATATTTAGGTTATTTTATCAGTCTTTTGTCGTCTAAACTGATCCGCGCTATTTTTAACCTTTTATTTATTGCGCTCCTTGCCCGCATCCTGGGGCCGGATGGTTTAGGGGAATGGGCGATGGTACTGGCTGCCGGGACTTTACTGCATTCACTTTTATTGAACTGGATGCATGCGCCGACAGTAAGGTTTGGCCGCCAAGAGTGGCAGAAAGATAACTCGATCCGGATTACCTGGTCAGCGCGATTACCGTATTTATTAATTGCTTTCGGGCTTTGCGGTTATTTGGTCATTGCTGATCCTAAAGGATGGCTGGAGAGTTATTTTCACCTTACCGGGGCAATGAAACTGGCTGTAGTATTCGCTTTATCCTGGCTATGGCTATCAATCGAGACGCAAAACTTTTTACAATTGCGCCAGATGATCGTCAAATTGGCGTTTCTACCGGTTTTGATCGATCTTGTTCCGGTTTTAATCCTGAGTATTATCCTTATCAAGGGCGTTATTTTACCGCCACACCTGCTGATCACCGGATTACTCGGGGTAGCCGTTATTCTCTGGGGGTTGGCTTTATCCCTAGAAATAAAACAGCTTAACGTGCGGTGGGTGTGGCCCGGCATTGAAGTTGTCCGCAAGACCTTTGGCTATGCCTGGCCGCTGATCCCCGGCTTTTTACTTGGTTATCTTTCAGACTGGGGGGACCAGCTCCTGTTGCGTTATTTCTTTACTAATCATGAAGTAGGATTATTCCAGGCGGCCTATCAATGGATGATTTTATTTTTTGGCGTTACGGTTCCGCTGGGTATGGTTATTTTTCCCAAGCTGATCGATAATGATTCATTATCTTTGGATGCGACTAAGAATTTTTTGCTTGGCGCTCAGACTACCGTAATTACGCTGGGGTTATTTTTATTGGTGCCAATTGTTTCTTTTGCGCCATTTTTTTTCCGGATTTTTATGGGGGCTAAGTTTACTGAAGCAAACTTGGTTTTTGTTGTGCTCTGCTGTGCTATCCCAGGTTCGATTATCTCCGTTTTTTATGGTGTCTTCTTTAGTTTACAGGGCCGTTTATGGCGCTCAACCGTTGTTTACGGCGGATTGATGAGTGCGCTTAATATGCTTATTTCATTGATTTTACTTCCGCGGATTGGTATGATTGGTTCAGCAGTAGCTACTGGTATTTCATACCTGGTAGTGCAGTTTCTTTATTTAACCGATCAACATCGTTATTACCGTCTTCCATTATTCAAAAGCTATGTTCTATTCGGGTTTATCCTGGTTTTTGCTG
The DNA here is from genome assembly GCA_020052635.1 of Candidatus Omnitrophota bacterium. Lineage (GTDB taxonomy): Bacteria > Omnitrophota > Gorgyraeia > Gygaellales > Profunditerraquicolaceae > UBA6249. Next base: position 1,552 of record JAGVOR010000080.1, on the reverse strand, counting down.
TTATACAGGCTGCGATTGCCAATAGCCTGTTGTTCCGTTTTTTAATTTGTATGTTCTTTATGGCAGTATTGATTTTTTTAGCTAAGGCGTATGCCTTACTTGACCGTGAATGGGTATTACGTATATTATCAGGAAGATTGAGCGGAGTGGGAAAATTTATGTTGCGTTTTACAGAAGCATTGCCCAAAGACATTAATCATGCATAATCCCGGTTTTTTAGTGCCAATTGAATATTTAGTTATATTTCTACTGGGCATCTTTTTCAGGCTGATGCCGCATTATTTTACGCCGCATGGCCCCGGGGTTGATCACTGGTTCTGGAAAGCCTATATTGAGAAATACCGGCTCACCGGAAAATTTCCTCCGCAGCTGCCGCAGTTCATTTTAGACCAAGATCAATGGTATCCTCCTTTTTTTCCGCTGTTTATTTGCCGGCTGCCGCGGGTTATCTTAGACCGGTACAGCCATTTAATCGCCATCGGTATCGATATGCTCCGGATGCTATTTGTCATGGGGCTTGTTTTTTTTCTTACTGGAGGGCGTAATACTCCTACTTTGGGCGCGGGTGTGGTGTATGCGCTTACGCCAATTTTGATAAGTTATAATTATCAGTTAAATCCCCGGGGCTTAGGGGCTTTGTTTTTAGATATCGTCATTGTTTTGCTTATTCTTTTGATTTGGCAGGGGGCACCCTGGTGGGTTTGGGTTCTGGTCGCGTTTTTTTCCGGCTTGATCCTGTTGACCCACAAGATGACGACGCAACTTTTTTGGTTTTTGTGTCTGGCAGCGGGGATTTTATCCAGGGATGGGCGGCTCTTTTTGCTGATCCCGGTCTCTATAGCGATGGCATTATTACTTAGCCGGGGGTTTTACATCAAGATATTACTCGCTCATTGGGATATTGTTTCGTTTTGGGACCGGAATTGGCCATGGCTTTGCGCGCATCCGGTCCTTGAATCACCGATTTACGATCCCCGGGGCTATGAAACACCGACTAAATATTTTCATTCAGGATTCAAAGGTATCTGGCGCAGGATGCAGTATTTAATCGGGTTTAATCCCTGGGCCTGGTCACTGCTGATCGCCGCCTGGTATATGTACGGCTCAGGCAGCAGCCTGACTCCCGAAGATCTTTGGACAATTCAATGGTTAGCCGCGATCCTTTTGTTTGTCGTGTTTACCACCTTTATTCCCAAGATGCGTTGCTTGGGTAACGGATATCTCTACCTCTATAATAGTAGTTTTCCGGCCGCATTAGTCGCGGGTATGATCTGGGGCGGTCTCAAACATGATTATGTAGTCAATATTATCTTGGGCGTTACATTAATGCTATGTTTTATCGGTATCGCGTTTTATCTCTGGATACTTAAGAGCAGTAAGACCCTGAAGGTCGATTCCTGTATGAATGATGCACTGGAGAGGTTACGCCTGCTTCCCGAAGGAGTGGTAATCTGTTTTCCTCAACATTGGCATGACGCCGTCTCATATAAATCGGCTAAACCGGTGCTTTTTGGAGGGCATGGGTATGGATTTAAACTCCTGGAGTTTATTT
>JAGVOR010000091.1 GCA_020052635.1 Candidatus Omnitrophota bacterium | reverse complement strand
GTAAACTAAACCAAACCTGCAGCATGGCAAAAAAACCCACCAACCCGTACGCCTCAGTACCCATATATTTAATATATAAGGGCAAAATCAGGATCCCGATCACCATGACGTAAATCTGGCTGGCATAGTTAATAAAAATATTTTTTTTCAGAGACATGCTTACTGCTCCTGATTATTTACTTTCACGGGTATTATATAAAGTTTTCGTGCATTGATGGGCTTCATCCAGAAAAGCGAATAACTCCTCCGGAGTGAATAATTCCGAGGAAAACATCTCGACCAAATCAATCCTTTGGGGATGCTTAATAAATTCGCTCCAAGGGTTGCCGCGGCGGCGGCCGGATCTGAGTGCCTCATCAAACAATTCCGTTTTAGGTAAATCTAAAGTGATCGAGAATTGGGCAAGATCCAGGCTTAATCCCTTGGCAAAAGCGATAGTATTACGGATATCTGTTTCATTTTCACCGGGATAAGCCAGCATAAAATTACCGGTGCAGGATAATCCGGCCGACTTCACCATCCCCACTGCCCGCCGCACGCTATCCGTGTTATAACCTTTTTTCATTCTTGTTAGCGTCGCATCATTGCCTGATTCAATGCCGAAATGAATGTTAAAACATCCTGCTTCTTTCATTAACCCTGGCATCCAGATTTGCAGGCAATCGACGCGCGACTTTACTGACCAATGAATCTTGATCTTGCGTTTGATTAAACTTTCACAGATTTGCTTTACCCGCTCCGCCTTAAGGGTAAACAGTTCATCCTGGAATAAGATCGATTTAATCCCCATTTTCTCAACTGCAGCAATTTCATCCACGACTTTCTCTGCCGTACGCATTTGTAAGGCCTGATTGTGGCAATCACAGAAGGCGCACCTGAATGGACATCCCATGCTCGTGACCATGGTAGTAGTTGGGTTATCCGGGCAGAACCCGATACGGTACAAACTAAACGGCACAGCCTCCCGGTCAGGCAATTCGAATTCATCTAATTCATACTCCTTTGAATACACCGTGCGATAATCGCCTGCGGATGTTTTCCCCTGAACATAGCAATTCTCTATACCCTCTCCTGACTGCCCTTGCTCCAATTGATTACAAAGCCTCATTAAAGGAAACTGCCCGATACCGGTAATCAAAAAATCAATGCTCCGGATAGCTAAAGTCTCCTCTGGATATTGAGTAGCATTTGGCCCTCCCACTACAGTGTAGATTGACGGGTTGATTTTTTTGACCAGATTAAAAATGTCAACCACAGCAGGCCAGAGGCCGATCACGGCAGTAACCCCCACCAGGTCGGGCTGAAAACTATTTATAATTGACGGTAGTTCCGGTATACCCTGCCCGGAGACGGCCATGTCCAAAACTTTCACCTCATGATTTTTTTTAAGATGCCCAGCAAGATAAAGTAAACCTAAAGGCGGCAGGGGTGAGCGGGCTTTCTCGGAATAATTACGCTTATATCCAATCGGTATTTCCTGATTGCCGGGAGGCTGGATCAGCAAAATTCTCATAGTTATCTTTTCGCAAAATCGTTAATTTTACGGGTAATTGGCTGGCTATTGGCGACAACCAGCCGCAGGATCTGGCAAATACCTTGGATATCAGATTTACTGATAGCAGTCCCGTTCGGCAATACTAATACCCGCGTGGATAATTTCTCAAGTATCGGTAAATGGGGCGCCGGCAAACTCAAACGGTAGGGTTCGACCTGATGGCAAGGCGGATAAAAATACCGTCTGGCCATTACATTTTCAGCCCACAAAATATCCATGACCTGGTCGCGGCTTAGCCCGGTCTTGGCAGCATCAAGCTCTAAAACGATATACTGGTAGTTATTTTGCTGTTTCTCGTCGTAATCTATTAAAGATACCCCAGGGATACCCTTTAATTCATTTTTATAATGCTGATAATTGCGGTAGTTGGCTGCCTTAAATTCATCAATCATTTCCAGGCCGGTTAAGCCCATGGCCGCGGATATTTCATTCATCTTCCCGTTCGTCCCTACCGAGAGCACGTCTCCGCAGAAACCGAAGTTTTTCATCAAGCGGATTTTTTTTGCCAATTCGCTGTCATTGGTGACAATTGCCCCGCCCTCTAAGGTATTAAAAAATTTCGTGGCATGGAAACTAAAAACCTCGGCAGTCCCGAAGTTGCCTATCATGCGGCCCTTATAGGAGCAGTCGAAAGCATGCGCCGCATCAAATATAAGTTTAAGGTTATGCCTGCCTGCCAGATCGGTTAATTTATCAATCTCACATGCCCGGCCCCATAAATGCACCCCCAAAATTCCGGTTGTCTGAGGGGTAATGAGTTTCTCGATTTTATCCGGGTCAATATTATGGCTTAAAGGGTCGATATCACAAAAAACCGGCTTAACCCCCAACCACTGCAGCGCATGGGCAGTAGCAATAAATGTAAATGCCGGGACAATTACCTCCCCCTTTAAACCAAGGGCCCGGATAATAATCTCTAAGCCCACTGTCGCGTTACATACCGCGATACAGTGATTTACCTTTAGCCTGCGGGCAATAGAACTTTCCAACTCTTGCACATAATGCCCGTTATTGGTTAACCATTTCCGGTCCAAAATATCGTTAATCCGCTGGATAAAACGGCTGCGGTCTCCGATATTCGGGCCGTTCACATGTAGTTTTTCAGCAAATGCGGGCGAAGCGCCCCAGATGGCTAATTCTTCAATACGAGTTTTTGAGTTCATTTTTACCTTTGTTCCGTAACCTTTACAGCCTAAGTTTGTATCGCCTTGCCAGGCGCGAAAACGAACGGTTAAAATCTACTTAATCGCCTCCACATAGAAGGAATACCTTCTATGTGTAGCTACACTTTCATCGATTCCTTCCTGATATGCAGATAACCCGGCTGACCGAAAACCGATTTTTTGTAGAATTAACTTTAAACGTTCTTCATCATAAATACATTTGTGTTCGCCGGACTGATAAACCGCAAAGTTAAGATAATCCAGGGCGGTTTTCGCAATACCCGGCATCATCGCATCGACTTGCTGATCGACTAAGTCCCATAACGCGCAATTCCCTGTAAGGTATGCTTCAAATACCATCCGGAAATTTGGCAGGGCTATTCGGAAAACACCGCCGGATTTAAGCTTGGCAAAACATTGGCGCATCAATTTAATCCCCTCTTTACTCTCTAAATGCTCAAAAAAATGCGAAGCATAAATATAATCGCAGCTTCCGTTATCCAGCGGCAATGATTTACAAACGTTATGATTGATTAGCACTGTATCCGGATGCGTAGTCAGTACGGTTTTCACGTAATCCGGAATATACATATCGATATTCACCCAGGACGACTTGACCAGGCTACCGCACCCCAAATTTAATTTAAGATTCTTTCTGCCCTTTAATGACCGAAACTGGCCTGGCGCCACAAATTTGCCTTTTGTAATATTGATGCTTCTTCGGATTGACCGCAGAAGCACCTTAACCGGTTCAGGTAACTTTTTTGCCATATTTGTTAGATGTCTCATTAAACACACCCTTATAGCCTTATTCCCTTATTTACGATCCCGCCCATTAGAGCCTAATCTCCAACAAGTCCAAAAAAGAGCCCGCCTAATCAGCAGCCAATTAAGCTCTAACTCATTGAAAATAAAGCGCTTTTCTCCCTTTTAGCGCTATACAATCTTAGATAATTATTTTAACAAGGAAGGCAAAAATATCAAGCATTAAGATGGATTTCTTGGCCTTAAAAGAAGGAAAAATACGGTCTTGATATCCCCTAATCTGCCTATCGAACCAGTAAGCTTAACCGGCATTTAGTTTACGCAGCAACGGTAGATTTTAAGGATACGGGGAATAAAAAACACTATAATTGTTCAGGGAGTAATTTATGATCCAAGAGAAAAGTAATTATTCTCTCAGCTACTTTTTCGTTTGCCTTATATCCAAATCTGTGAGAATCAAATAGTTTATTGTAAATGCCCAGCCGCATTTCTTCATTTTTAATCCGGCGAGCATTTTCAGCCGTAGACAGGACCTCCAGTAACAGTATTTTGTTATGCTTAATGAAGGCCCTGTTTTCTTCGCTCAGGCTGCTTAAGCGCGGCTGATCGGGATAATAAGTACAGTTCATAAAAATAAATCTTCCGTTGTTTTTCTCGACATCTTCCTTAAAAGCAAGCCAGATCGCTTTATCAGCGTCGGAAAACGGTATTTGTTCTTCCGGACGGTCCGGGTTGACGATGGCCTTATCTTTTTCTTTAAATCCCTGGTTGACTAAAAAAAGCTTGATCCGGTTCAAATTCGTGACTTCATTTAGTAAAAATGACCCGAACTGTGAATTCCTTCTGACCCACGAAACAGCCATTCTGTATAATTTCTGGGAGAAGGTGAAAGTTTTGTAACGCAATACGAGTTTACCGTTTTCAAAACCCGCGTAATCTGAACCGGCCGTATCCCCCGTGTACATAAGGATGACAATATCCGGCGAATACTTTTTGCCCTCTTTAAGGTAGAACATGTATTCATTAGCGTTATCAAAAGCATAATGCCCGGCGTTGATCACTTCGATCCGATAAGGATACCCCATCTGCTTAAGTTTTCTTTCCAGCCATTTTGTGTGCAGATTGTCAAAAAAACTGCCCATGTCTTCGGCAAACGAATCGCCCAGAACTAAAATCCTAAAAACATTTTTTTCTTTTGGGTAACCGTAATCAAATTCCCTTAGGCCTTTGGAATTGTACTTTATCGGGATGGGGTACGGGCGAGAGCGGATATCCAGGTTAAATACCGGCGTCTCCTTATAATAGGTAACTCTTGAATTAGGAAGATGTGTCCATCCCCAAGAGGCATAAGTTAAACTGTATCCGCTCTGAGGATAAAATACTCTGAATAATACCTCAAAAGTAAAAAATACAAATAGCGTTGAACAGATTAACAGCGTAAGATTGATTACCAGCGGTTTTAGTTTCATATGACGAAAATCTTTAGTTGTGGCTTATTTTTCTTTTCTTGATTTCAAGCGGACAAATTGCCATTTTTTAACATTGCAACCTGAAAATACAGGCTTTGACTTAAAAAGGAATAGTTATCCCGCCTGCGATTTCGCGTTTATTCCGGTTGGATTCTAATTTTATAAAAACTTGAGCATTAATGGATTTTAATAATTTACGGGTCATCGTCAGCCTAACCCCTAAAGGTTCACCGCGCTTATTATTGAGTAAAAAATCAACTTTATTGCTCCCCAAGGTTACCTGCGCCCCGAATTCTATCGACTTAACCCTGCTGCGGCCGTAATCCATCTGAAAGAGTAAGCCTAAATTGCGCCCGAATTTCCATTCTCCGTAAAGGATAACTAGCGGCGAACGCCCGGTTAAGCGGCTCTTGCGCATACCGGCGCCCAAGCGGAAACGCAGCTCTCCTTTTTTCGGTACAAGCGAAGGAGATTCAAGCTGGGCCTTAAATACAAAACGCGAGGTTGAACTTCCTTCCAGAAGATATGCCAGCCGGTGCGCCCCAGGGATATCCCAATGCCCCTTAAAAACCAAGGCATTCGCGCCAGCGCCAAAGCTATATTCAATCTGCTGATTCTTATTTACCTGCCAGGCGCCTTTGAAAGTATAGGTCTGCGGCGGGCCTTTATGTAAATTAGCCTCAAAACACAGTTCATTTTGCGCATTGGCAAACCAAATACCTTTAAGCTTGACTAGGCGCAGGCGCTGCCGGTGAGTAAGCGATTCGGTTTGGATAGTTTCGATAATTAACTGATCAGATTCGGCGGCGATAAAACGTTTACGAATCGTATTTTTGGGGCCGATGTTCACTGGTTTTTTCCTCTAGAGCCGCTCCTGGTAGCCCTGATATATCTGCCTGATCATATCTTGAAGATTAAATTTATAATCCCAGCCCGGATAATGCGATTTAAACTTGGAAACATCCGTAATCCACCAGATATGGTCACCGCGGCGCGGCTGGTCGATATATTCATAATTAAACCGTTCACTGATCAGTTGCTCGCATAGCTGGATCGCTTCGAGAATGGAAAGATTGGCAAATCTGCCGCCGCCCAGATTATATACTTCCCCCGGGCGGGGATGCTGAAAATAATGGTAAAAAGCATTGACCAGATC
>JAGVOR010000182.1 GCA_020052635.1 Candidatus Omnitrophota bacterium | reverse complement strand
CTTTACCGACAGTTTGATTTTTATGCCTAAACAGCAGTCCCAACAGGGGGATATCTCCCAAAATCGGTAATTTTTTCTCAATAATATTTTTATCCTGATGGATCAACCCGCCTAAAATTACAGTCTCACCGTCCCTGACCTTAACTATCGATTTGGTGCTTCTGACTTCTACATCCGCTTGGGGATTACTGGTCGAACTTAAAGCGCTAATACTGGAAACGCTGGATTTGGGGTTGATCACCATCGTAATTTCATTTTCCTCGGGGTTTATCTGCGGGGTCACTCTCAAGAAAATCCCGGTCCCTTCTCTAGTTAAGGATAAGTCGGTGGATCTTGAATATATACTGGTCGTGGTAGGCACACCGGCATTATAAGTTGTGGTATCTTCACGGCCGACAATTTCATCCTTGGTAATCGAAATCTCAGCGGTTTCGTTGTTCAAAGTAAGCAACTTCGGGCGTGCCAAAAATTTGGTATCGGTTTGAGTTCTGATAAAATCCAGCTGCATATCATAAGTACTTCCGGATGGGTTAATCGAGATCTCACCCAACGCCCGCTCGAAAGTCTTAGCCCAGGAGGCATAAGGAAATCCGGCAGCGGCTGTGGCGCCGGTAATAATCGCGGTAAAAGGAGTATCTCCAAATTCAAAACCCATCTTATCTACCACATCTTTACTGACATCCAGCATTTCTACTTCCAGCATAACTTGCGGCACCGGCACATCCAAAGAATCGATAACCCGGCTGATCACCTTCATCTTAGCGGGGGTATCCGTAACAATAATACTATTGGTCCGAAAGTCCTCAATCATCGAGCCTACTGAAGAAAGTAATCTCTTAACCGCACTGGATATACCGCTGTCTGACTCCTCCTTAAATTTACTCCGTGAACTTGCCCCGGTAGCACTAGCGCCCATAATACTTTTACCTAATTCTTCTTTTAAAGAAGCGGTCGAAACAGTAGCGTGTTTCAGGTAAAAGACCTGGGTTACCGTTTCGGTCTCCATCTTACCCCACTCCTTAACCACAAAGATATTGGACTTAGGGTCTAATTCATAAGAGAGATTGTTCGCGCTAAAGATTTTATCCATTGCCTCATTCAGCGGTACTTTATCCAAATACAGGGTAATTTTTCTGTCCTGCACCGCTTCTGAAGCAATAAAGTTCATCCCCGCTTGAATCGAAAAAACCTTCAGGACATCCTTTAAGCCTGCATCTTTAAAATCCATAGAAATGGTAATTTCCGGTGGCCCAGATGGAGGCTGATCTTCGGCATTAAGCCGGGAAACAAAAAAGGTAAACATTATAAAAATGGCAAGCACAGCAATAAAAATTTTCCTCATCTTGATCCTCCTTGTTTTTTCGCTTCTTTGCCCGTTGGCCCCTGTCCCGGAGAGTATAAATTCACTATCTCTCCGTAAAAATTTAAAGTAACCCCTTTTTTATCGATACTCAAAATTTGCGCGCCTTCGACTGTATCTCCAATAGTACAAACGCGGTTATTAATAATCGCCTGGGGACGCTCTACTCCCCAAATAATCCCCTGAATTGTCAGCTTATTAGACTCAAATTCTGGCTTAACGACCTCCGGGATTTGCTCTTCCACCGGCTTAGGCTCTTCTTTAATTAAATACGTTTTAAATGGATCGCGAAACCTCCCGGATTTATACTCCATTACCGGCCGCTCAATGATTACCTTATCCGCATCTACCGCGCATACCGGTAAGACCAGTGTTACGCTCAAAATAAACATAAATAAAATATAACCGCCTGCTTTATTCATCATTTATAAATAAGAAATAGTGTTGATCTTTAAGATAACTCCTAATTCGTTTCTATCGCTGGGAGCGCTGGGCTGAGAAGAGACCGAGCTAATATTGATTTCACTCACCAGATAAATATCCTTATGGTTTTCAACCTTACTGATAAAATCCCCTAATGCATGGTAACTGACTTCTTTTAAGGTTATTAAAAAAGAGGAGTTGTAATAGTTTTCGTTTGGCTCTTCGGCAAACGGCTTCACCGAAAGAATCTTGACGGATGAATTTTTAGCAACTTGCGTTAAAATATCCATAATTTCACTTAAATCCCGTTTCACAAAAGTATTTTTATAATTTTCCGATTTTTGCTCAAGGGCCGAGATTTCTTCGACAATCTTATTTTTTTCCAGTTCACTTCCTTGCTGCTGCACCAAAAGGCCAATCTTTTGGTTAGCGGATTGGTGCAGATGCCAAGCAATAAATAACGCTACAATCACTACCGCGATATTTACGATTAAGTTTTTATTCCTCTCGATTAAGTCGAAATTAACCATGCTATCTTTTCTCCGTGGTATTCTTGCAAATAATCTTAAACACGGCCAAATTCCGGTCCTGAATAATTTTACGGTCAATAAAACCGATTATGATCTCTTTGAAATAACCGGAAAACACCGGGTCCCTTTTTAGGTTCGAGATAAAAACGTTGACTAAATCAAACTCCTGATCTCCGTTATCCAAATAAACCTGTCCATGCAATGCCAGCTCTACCGGTAAATCCTTAACCTGGGTCAAATTAAAAGATTCAAGCCAAACCCCCTTAGGTAAAGCCCGCGGTATAGAATTAAGCAGCGGTGTGATATACATTTGGTTTTTAACTACATTATCCAAAGCGGCCATTTTTTTCTTAAAAGTATTACTGAGGGCGGAAAGATTCTCAAAACTATCGCCGCCGGCAGGAGTTGTAATTTTTACCCGCTTCTGGCGGATCGCCGTCAACTCGGCTTGCGAAGCTTGCGTACGCATCATCCCGTTACCGAAAACCGCGATACAAATTACGGCACCGATAATCAGGAATTTATAATCAAGATTGATGCCCTCCAGCAAAGCAAGCGGGCTGCCGGCAGAGACAGCCGAGCGTACGGCTTTGAGCCGGGAAGTGATCAAGTTAATTCTTATCTTAAGCAGGGCAATCTTAAATAAAGCAGCGGCATAGCTCTTAGCTAAAACGGAAGAATAGGTGGCGGTTTTCCCCAAAACCTTTTGCGTATCCACAAATTTTACGGGAACAGTAGAATCGGTAAAAAATGTCTTGATTGTCGGATGGGTTTCCTTATCGCAAACAACAAAGATATTTTTTACCTCTTTATCCGGGAACTTGCGATTATAGTAGTCAAATGAAATCCGAATCTCATTTTTTAATTTTTCCTGCTTT
>JAGVOR010000100.1 GCA_020052635.1 Candidatus Omnitrophota bacterium | reverse complement strand
TATGTAGCATTAAAATTTTAACTCCCCGTGTTTTTTATAATAATTAACGATCCCGCCTTCCGCCAGCAGCTCCTGCATAAACTTAGGCAAAGGCTTGATCTCTAAATTTGTCCTCTGGGTCAAATTTTTAACCACTCCGGCATTCAAATCAATCTCCAGATCATCCCCTTCATTAATCCTGGATGTATCGGTTTCAATCAAAAGAAGGCCGATATTAAAACTATTGCGGAAAAATATACGGGCAAACTGCGAAGAAAGAACGGCGACAATCCCGGCCTCCTTAATTACCAAAGGCGCCTGCTCCCGGCTTGAACCCATCCCGAAATTATTTCCGGCGACAATAATCGTCTTGCCGGGGATAATTTTTTGCGGAAAATCCGGGTCGATATCCTCCATAATATGTTTGGCTAACTCCTTCATATCGGTAATCGCGAATTTATAGCGGCCCGAAATGATAAAATCCGTATTGATATTATCTCCGAGTTTTATGCTTTTTCCGGTAACACTCATAGCTGTTTAAATTCTTCCTTATTTTTAATTTTGGACATCGCCACATCCAAAGTGATTAATTCTTTTTGCATTAAACCCTTTAAGCAGCTATCCATAGTATTCATGCCGTACTGCATCCCGGTCTGCATGGCGGTAGGAATCTGTTCGATCTGCTGCTCGCGGATAAGATTACGAATACTGGCTGTAGCTACCATAACCTCGGTAGCCAATACTCTTCCTTTGCCGGAAGAATGCGGCAGAAGCAACTGCGAAACCACGCCCTGCAAAGAATCGGCTAGCTGCAGCTTGACCTGCTGCTGCTGATGCGGAGGAAAAACATCAATAATTCTGGTAACAGTTTGCGGGGCGTCCGGCGTGTGCAAAGTCGCCAAAACTAAATGACCGGTTTCAGCCGCGGTTAAAGCGGTAGAGATTGTTTCCAAGTCGCGCATTTCTCCCACCACGATCACATTAGGATCCTGGCGCAAAGCATGGCGCAGGGCTTCGGCAAAACTCCGGGTATCAGCGTAAACTTCACGCTGTTTAATAATGCTCTTTTTGTTGGTAAAAATAAACTCAATCGGATCCTCAATACAAGTAACTAAGCATTCCCTCTCGCTGTTGATTAAATCGATCATCGCAGCCAAAGTCGTGGTCTTACCCATTCCGGTCGGCCCGGTAACTAAAACCAATCCGTTTGGTTTACGCGCTAATTCCACAATCACCGAAGGCAGCCCGAGCTTTTCTACCGAAGGAATCTCCACCGGTATCCGGCGAAAAGCCCCTTCCACATTGCCTTTTTGTAAATGGAAATTAACCCGGAAACGGTCAAGGCCGGGTAAAGAAAGCGAGAAATCAAGCTCCAGGTCGCGTTCGAAAATTTCTTTCTGGGCATTAGAAAGAACACTATAGAGCATTTTTTTCAGTTCAGTTTTATTCAATACCTCAAGGTTGGTGCGCAGGAGCCTTCCGTCAATCCGTAAAATCGGGGGTTCTTTTTCGGTAACATGCAGATCCGAAGCGTTTTTCTCGATACACATCAGAAGCAAATCACGAATTTCCATAGAAATACCCCCTTAAAGTTTAGAAATAACCCCTGGGATCGCTAATATAGCCCTTAATTGCCGAAGCGGCAACCGTTGCCGGAGAAGCCAGATAAATGAACGCCGCAGGGTTGCCCATTCTGCCTTTAAAATTACGGTTGGCCGTTGAAATTACCGATTCCTTATCCGCCGGAATGCCGTTATGCGTACCCACACAAGGACCGCAACCAGGCCCCACAATTACCGCCCCGGCCTTAATAAAGATCTCAACTAACCCTAAATTTAAAGCCTCCAGGTAAACTTGACGCGAACTGGGAGCAATAATCAGTTTAACCTCGGGATTGACGACGCGATTTTTTAAAACTTTAGCGGCAGCCAAAAAATCTTCGATCCGGCCGTTAGTACAGGTGCCTAAAAAGGCTTCGTGAATTTTAACCTTATGCAATGCCGCAACCGAAGCAACATTATCCACGCTATGCGGCAAAGCAACCATCGGTTTTAAACCCGAGACATCGAATTCATAAACCCGTTCATAAACTGCTCCTTTATCCGCACTCACCGGCACAATCTTTCTATGCTTAGGGGCCCGGGACTTTAACCAGGCGAGTGTTTTTTTATCCACCGGCATAAAACCGCATTTCGCACCCATCTCCACCAGCATATTGGCAATCGTAAAACGCCCGTCCATCCCCAAATTATCGATTACCGCCCCGCAGAACTCAACCGCTTTATAAGTTGCCCCATCGCTTTTTAACTTCCCGATAATCTGTAAAATAATATCCTTGGCAAAAGTACCTTTAGGCAGTTTACCCTTCACTACAATTTTAATCGTCCCGGGGACTTTAAACCAGTTTTTTCCGGTAGCCAATGCGATCGCTAAATCCGTAGAACCGACCCCGGTCGAAAACGCGCCGATTGCGCCATAAGTGCAGGTATGGGAATCTGCCCCTAAGACTAAATCCCCCGGCAAAACATTTCCCGACTCAGGAATCACCTGATGGCAAACCCCGCAGCCGACATCAAAAACTTGAGTCTTAAAATCCCGGGAAAAATCACGCATCTTTTTATGCACCCGGCTAACCCCTTCCGAAGGGCTGGGAGCACTGTGATCAATGACCATACAAAATCCGCATTTTAACCTGTTAACCCCCAGTTCTTTAATCCGGTCGATAATGATCGAGGAGGTACCATCCTGGCCGAAAGCAAAGTCAACTTTGCAGACCGCAAAATCACCGGCCCGTAATTTTTTACCGCTCTGGCGGCTCAATATTTTTTCCGCTATCGTTTGCGCGCTCATAATTTAGCTACCCACTTTTCTATCCGATCCAGGCCTTTTTGCAGATCATTAATGTTCGTAGCAAAACTTATCCTGATATAATCATCCCGGCCGAATGGCAATCCCGGAATAAGGCTGACATATTCTTCTTCCAAGAGCCTTTTGGCAAAAGTCATTGAATCCAGACCGGTCCGGGAAATATTGCAGAACATATAGAAAGCGCCTTGAGGCAGGCAGAAATCAAGCTGCTTGATATTTTTAAGCCTGCCCGCCAGATAATCCCGGCGCTTGGCGAACTCCTGGCATATTTTTTTGGAAAAATCATCCGGGGCAGAGAGGGCAGCCTCGGCAGCTTTCTGGGCAATGGAATTCGGATTGGAAGTTGAATGATCCTGCAAGTTAGAGATCGCCGCCGCGACATCCGAAGGCGCCCCTAAATACCCGATCCGCCAGCCGGTCATCGAATGGCTTTTGGATAAACCATTAACCGTAATTGTTAAATCATAAATATCTTTATTCAAAGCGGCGATTGATTCATGTTTTAAAT
>JAGVOR010000035.1 GCA_020052635.1 Candidatus Omnitrophota bacterium | reverse complement strand
GCCCAGGTTAAAGATGCGGATTTAGTGATTTTATCTACCCCGGTCGATACGATTGTCGATTTTGCCCGGAAAATCTCCTCGATGATTAAAAAAGAATGCATTGTTATTGATGTGGGCAGTACCAAAGAATTAATCGTTACCAGGCTAAGTAAAATTATCCCTAATTTTATCGGTTGTCACCCCTTGGCCGGCTCCGAGAAAAAGGGGGCCAGGAACCTGCAGGAGAGTATTTTTGCCAAAACAGTCTGCATTATTACTCCGAACCGACTGACCAATCCGCGCGCTTTGCGTAAAATCTGTTGTTTTTGGGAGCAATTGGGCGCCCGGGTAATTAAGCTTTCCCCCGGCGATCATGACCGGGTGCTGGGGTTTACCAGTCATTTACCGCATCTGGCCGCCTGTGCGTTAATTGATTCGGTTCCCCAGGAGTATTTTGTTTTTAGCGCCAGCGGGCTAAAAGATACGACGCGTGTTTCCGCCTCGGATGCCGATCTTTGGTCTCAGATATTTTTAAGTAACCGGTTGCATTCTCTGCGCGCTTTGGCGGTCTTCCAGGATAAACTCTCCGCATTGAAGCTTGCCTTAGAAAAAAAGCAAAAAAAACAACTAATAAAATTGTTGCAGCATGCCCGTGAAAAAAGAGAAAAACTAGGATGATTATCGCGATTGATGGTCCGGCTGGTGCAGGAAAAAGTACGGTAGCTAAAATTTTGGCTCAAAGATTAGGCTTTCTTTATCTGGACACCGGGGCAATGTACCGGGCGCTGACTTTTAAGGTGCTGGAGAAGAATATCCAGATTAGCGATGAGCCCACAATTAGCCGCCTGGCCAATGAAGTTAAAATAGACTTAAGTACTAATCCTGACGGATCATTGTCGGTAATTTTAGACGGGGCAGATGTTTCTTTGGCGATCCGCCAGCCGCGGATCACTCAAGTCGTTTCGGATATCGCTAAAATCCAAAAGGTGCGCACGGTACTGGTGCAATTGCAAAGAGAACTTGGTTTAAAAGGTAATTGTGTCTTGGATGGCCGGGATATCGGCACGGTAGTTTTTCCCGATGCCCAAATAAAATTCTATATTGACGCTTCCGCTGCCCAGAGGGTAAGCCGCCGCTATAAAGAGTTATCCGGATTAGGCCAGCAAATTGCTTTGGAGGATGTGGCCAGGGATTTATCCAACCGGGATAAAATTGATTCTACGCGCCAAGCCTCTCCTTTACGCAAAGCCGATGATGCGATTTATATTGATACTACGGAGCTTTCGATCGAGCAGGTAGTGCAAAAGATGCTGGATTATTGCAAAATAAATGGATAAATCGGTTTTAAGGAATTTTTCGATCATTGCGCATATCGACCACGGCAAATCGACTTTGGCTGACCGGATACTGGAGATTACCGGTGCGGTTGACCGCCGGCATAAAGGGGACCAGCTTTTGGATGATATGGAGCTGGAAAAGGAGCGCGGGATCACGATTAAGGCTTCCATGGTCAGGCTGAATTATTTTTCCAAGAAATTTAACCGGGAATATATTCTCAACCTGATCGATACCCCGGGCCATGTGGATTTTACTTACGAAGTTTCTAAATCCCTGGCTGCTTGCGAGGGGGCGGTACTCGTTGTTGATGCCGGCCAGGGGATCGAAGCGCAGACGGTGGCTAATTATTATTTGGCTTTAGAGAATAATCTGCAGGTGATCCCGGTATTAAATAAAGTTGATTTAATCTCTGCCGATGTTCCCCGGGTTAAAGCGCAGGTGGAGACGGTTTTAGGTTTTAAGGAAGAAGAGATCATTTTGGCTTCGGCCAAGGAAGGCCAGGGGGTGGTTGAAATTTTAGACCGGATCGTAGAAATCATACCTGCTCCCGGAGGGCTGGAGCAAAATCCGTTAAAAGCTTTAATTTTTGATTGTCGTTTCGATGCCTTTAAAGGGGTAGTGGTTTTTGTCAAAGTTATCGACGGGCAGATTACGCCTAAGACCCAGCTGAAGATGTTTCACACCGGTAAAATCTATAAAATCGAAGAGCTGGGTGTCTTTAAAAATTTAAAATATGAGCCGGTAGATAGTTTAACTTGCGGCGAAGTAGGTTATTTTACCGCGAATATGCGCGATCCGCGGGACGTAGTTATCGGTGATACGATCACTGACCCTAAAAATCCGTGTCTTGTGGCTTTACCGGGATACCGGCAGGTCAAGCCGTTGGTTTTTTGCGGGATCTATCCGGTTAATCCGGCAGATTTTCCGCAGTTACGCGATGCGATGGATAAATTGAAATTGTCCGATGCTTCTTTTGTTTTTGAGCCGGAAAATTCCCAGTCATTCGGTACGGGTTTTCGCTGCGGTTTTTTAGGGCTTTTGCATATGGAGATTGTTCAGGAGAGGCTGGAGCGGGAGTATAATCTTAACCTTATTTTGACTGTGCCCAATGTGGTTTACCGGGTGAGGACCAGAGTGGGCGAACTTTTGGAAGTAGATACTCCGATGAAGCTGCCTAATATTGCGGATATTCAGGAGGCGCAGGAGCCTTTTGCCAGCCTTTTGATGATCGTGCCGGTTGACTCGATCGAAGCGGTTTGTGATTTTACCAAATCCCGCCGAGGGGTATTTGTGTCTAATGAGTACTTAGGTGAGGACAGGGTAAAAGTAGTTTTTTCCGTACCGCTCTCTGAAATCATTGTAGATTTCTATGACCGGATGAAATCGATCACCCGGGGATATGGCTCCATGGATTACGAAGTTAAGGAGTATTTACCGACAAGGTTGGTGAAATTGGACATTTTGCTGAACAGCCAGATTTGCGATGCTTTTTCTTCGTTAATGTTTAAGGAAAAAGCTACCAGCCGCGCGCATTTGTTAGTTTCCAAACTGAAAGAACTGATCCCCCGGCAGCTTTTCGAGGTGACCATTCAGGCGGCAATCGGCACTCAGATTTTGGCTTCGGAGCGGGTACGTTCGGTAGGCAAAAACGCCACCAGTAAATGTTCCGGAGGAGACATCACCCGTAAACGTAAGCTTTGGGAAACGCAAAAGAAGGGCAAGAAGCGGCTGAAGCAATTCGGTAAAGTTGAGATACCGCAAGAGGCATTTTTGGAG